>NZ_JBFAZB010000021.1:0-125788 GCF_040681575.1 Kitasatospora sp. NPDC051702 | reverse complement strand
TCCTACGCCGACCGCGTCGTCTTCCTCGCCGACGGCCGCATCGTCGACGAACTCCACACGCCCACCGCCGACACCGTCCTGGACCGCATGCGCCGCTTCGACGCCAAGGGCCGCACCAGCTGAGCCCACGACAAGTCAGGGCCCGCCGGCCCGCCGCCACTCCGCGAACCCCAGGACGCCCCATGTATCGCACCGCACTGCGCAACGTGCTGGCCCACAAGGGCCGACTCCTCATGACGGCGCTGGCCGTCATGCTCGGCACCGCCTTCGTGGCGGGCACCATGGTCTTCTCCGACACCTTCGGCAAGGCCATGCGGGACAGCAACTCCAAGAGCTACTCGGACGTCTCCGTCCAGGTCGTCGACCGCTCGGCCGGCTCCCAGGCCAGCGCCAGGGAGAAGAGCGAGGGCAGCGCCGCCTCGCTCACCGACGCCACCGTCCAGCAGCTGGCCGCCCTGCCCGGCACCGCCAACGCGCGCGGCGTGGTCAGCGGCTTCACCGGCGTCGCCGACCGGAACGGCAACCTGATCGGCCAGGCGTGGTCCGCCAAGGGCGCCAACTTCGCCCCCGGCACGGACGGCAAGGACACCCGGTACCCGATCGCCGAGGGCCAGGGCCCGAAGAACGCCAAGGAGATCGCGCTCGACCGCAAGACCGCCGACGAGGCGGGCTACAAGGTCGGCGACACCGTCCGGGTCGCCGCCAACGGCCCGGTCATCGAGGCGAAGCTCACCGGCGTCTTCACCACCGACGACCCGGTGGTGAGGACGGGCGGGACGCTCACCCTCTTCGACCGCGCCACCGCCCAGCAGCTGCTGCTGGAGCCCGGCCGCTACAGCAGCGTGGTGCTCACCGCCAAGCCCGGCGTCACCGACGACGCGCTGCTCGCCCAGGTCCAGCCCAAGCTGTCGGCCGGCAAGCACTTCGACGCCGAGACCGGTGAGCAGCTCAAGGCCGACGAGCAGAAGATGATCACCGACGCCACCAGCGCGCTGCGCACCGTGCTGCTCGCGTTCGCCGGTATCTCGCTCTTCGTCGGCATCTTCATCATCGCCAACACCTTCACCATGCTGATCGCCCAGCGCACCAAGGAACTCGCCCTGCTCCGGGCGATCGGTGCCAGCCGCAAGCAGGTCACCCGCTCGGTGCTGGTCGAGGCCCTGGTGATCGGCACCCTCGCGGCCGTGGCCGGCCTGCTCGCCGGTGTCGGGATCGGCGCCGGGATGCAGTCCCTGATGCGCGTGTTCAACGAGAACATGCCGCAGGGCTCGCTGGTGATCAAGCCGCTCACCGTCCTGGTGACCCTCGTGGTCGGCGTCCTGGTGACGGTCCTGTCGGCCGTCCTGCCGGCCCTGCGCGCCGCCCGGATCGCCCCGGTGGCCGCGATGAGCAGCGGCGACCAGCCGGTGAGCCAGAAGAGCCTGGTGGTCCGCAACACGATCGGCTCGCTGCTCGCCGCCGGCGGCCTCGCGCTGATCGGCTACGGCGCCTCGACCGGGAACGACAGCGGCCGGATACCGGTCGCGCTCGGCGCCTTCCTGGCCCTGATCGGCGTGTTCGTGCTGCTGCCCCTGCTCTCCCGCCCGATCATCGCCCTGATCGGTCCGGCGCTCCGCAAGCTGGCGGGCACCCCGGGGAAGCTGGCCCAGCAGAACTCCGTCCGCAACCCGCGCCGCACCGCGGCGACCGCCGCGGCGCTCACCATCGGCCTGACCCTGGTCAGCGGCCTCACCGTGATCGGGGCCTCGGTCACCGGCGTGATCGACAGGTCCATCACCAACTCGATGAAGGCCGACTACCTGGTCGGGGCCGCCAACGGCATGCCGCTGTCCGACCAGGTGCCCGCCGAGATCGCCAAGGCACCCGGCGTCACCGCCTCCTCGCCGCTGACCGAGGTCTACTGGCAGCTGAACGGCACCACCAAGGCGATCAGCGGTGTGAACGCCGACAGCTTCGACCAGCTCGCCTCGGTCAAGCTGACCAGCGGCTCCACCGGCGCGCTCGGCAAGGGCCAGCTGCTGGTCGACCAGGACGTCGCCACGAAGTTCAACGTCACCACCGGCTCGACGCTGACCGTGACCTACCCGGACGACTCCACGGGGCAGCTCACCGTCGGCGGCGTCTACGAGAAGGGCGGCGTCCTCGGCCCGGTCGTCCTGGCCAACGGCGAGGTCCTCAAGCACGAGGCCAAGCCGTACATCTCGGACATCCTGGTCAAGGGCAAGGACGGTGCCACCGCCGCGCTCAAGCAGTCCATCAAGGACGCCACCGGCGCCAACCCGGTGATCCAGGTCAAGTCCATGCAGGACGTCCGGGACGGCTTCAGCCAGGCCATCACCTTCGTGCTGAACCTGATGTACGGCCTGCTGGCGATGTCGGTGCTGGTCGCGATCCTGGGCGTGGTCAACACGCTGGCGATGTCGGTCTTCGAGCGAAAGCGCGAGATCGGGATGCTGCGGGCGATCGGCCTGGACCGCCGGGGCATCAAGCGGATGGTCCGTCTGGAGTCCGTGGTGATCTCGCTCTTCGGCGCGGGCGTCGGCATCCTGCTCGGCTGCTTCATCGCCTGGGCGATCAACGGCACGCTGAAGTCCAGCCTCGCCGGTCTGACCACCGTCCTGCCGTACGGCCAGCTGGCGATGTTCCTGGGCCTGGCCGGCCTGGTCGGCCTGGTGGCCGCGATCTGGCCCGCCCGCCGGGCCTCCAAGCTGGACATCCTGGAGAGCATCAAGACCGACTGACACCGGACGCCGGAACGCGAGGAGCCCCTGCCAGAGGGTCGGCAGGGGCTCTTCGCTACTTCTGTACTCCGCCCGGTCGCACGGCCGGCTGAGCACCACGGAGGTCGTGGTCCGGCGACACTGCCGGGCGGAGGGCCTCCGACTCATACCCCGGTGCTCCCACACCGGGGCCTCAGTCGCTTACTTGCTCGCGAGTTCCTTCTCGGCGGCCGGCTTGGCGGCCTCCACGGGCTTCGTGGGCGGGGTGACCTCCTGGATCGGGAGCTGCGGCTTCTCCATCTGGGAGAGGCCGACCATCTCGCGCTTCAGGAACATCGCCAGGGTCCAGTCGGTGAAGACGCGGACCTTGCGGTTGACGGTCGGGACCATCGCACCGTGGTACAGGCGGTGGAACCACCAGGCCGGACGGCCCTTCAGCTTGTACTTGCCGAAGAGGATCGCCACGCCCTTGTGCAGGCCGAGACCGGCGACCGCACCCAGGTTCTTGTGCTTGTACTCCTTCTGCGGGAAGCCGCGCATGCCGGAGATCACGTTGTCACCGAGGACGACGGCCTGGCGGCAGGCGTGCTGCGCGTTCGGCGGGCACCAGGCGCCCTCGCCGGCGGCGAGGTCCGGGACCTGGGCGTTGTCGCCCGCGGCCCAGACGTAGTCGAAGCCCTGGACCTGGAGGGTCGGCGCGGTGTCGACGTGGCCGCGCGGGCCCAGCGGCAGGCCGAACTCGGCCAGCACCGGGTTCGGCTTCACGCCGGCCGTCCACACGATGGTGGAGGCGTCCATCTCCAGGCCGTTCTTCAGCACGACGTGGCCGTCGACGCAGGAGTCCATCGAGGTCTCGATGTAGACCTCGATCTGCCGCTCCTCGAGCTTCTCCTTGGTCCACAGACCGAGGTCCGGGCCCATCTCGGGGAGGATGCGGTTGGCGGCCTCGACCACGACGAAGCGCATGTCGTCGCGGCTGACGGTCCGGTACAGCTTGGACGCGTCGCGCGCCATGTCCTCGATCTCGGCGATCGTCTCGATGCCGGCGAAGCCGCCGCCGATGACGACGAAGGTCAGGGCCTTGCGGCGGACCTCCTCGTCGGCGGTGGACTCGGCCTTGTCGAGCTGGGCCATGACGTGGTTGCGGAGGCCGATGGCCTCCTCGACCGTCTTCATGCCGATGCCGTGCTCCGCCAGACCCGGGATCGGGAAGGTGCGGGAGACCGAGCCGGTCGCGACGACCAGGTACTCGAAGGGCAGCTCGTAGCTGTCGCCGGCCGCGGGCTGGATCGTGGCGACCTTGCGGGCGTGGTCCACACCGGTGACCGCACCGGTGAGCACCTCCGCCTTCTTGAGGGCGCTGCGCAGGGGCGCGACGAGGTTGCGGGGCGCGACGTTGCCGCCGGCCGCCTCGGGGAGGAAGGGCAGGTACGTCATGTACGACCGCGGGTCGACGACCGTGACGGTCGCTTCGCCGTAACGCATCTTCTTGAGGATGCGCATCGCGGCATACAGGCCGACGTAACCACCGCCGACAATGAGGATGCGAGGACGCTCCGTGGTGCTCATATCGGAAAGTATCCAGCACCGTTCGGAGCAGCCTTCGTGAGCCCGGTCACAAGCTCCTGGACACCCCGTGCTACACTGCGCGGCCGCAAAAGCGGCCCGGGGCCCCCTGCTCACGGCCCCGCGCACACCCCCGTGAGCCCACGCCGGAGCACCACCCTGCTGAGCAGCAACGATCCGTACAGGGCCTGGGTTCCCGCTGATGATTTCGATTTTCAAACCTCAGCCGAGGCCTGGCCTGCGATCCAGCGGTCGTCACGGGGAGCGAGCCTTCAGTCCCACATTTCGGACATGGCGGGCGGGCGACCGTGGCGAAAGGCCGGATCGTCACGTGAAGAAATTCACGAAGTTTTTCGCCCGGGCCCGGGCGCGCCCCGGCCCCGGGCCCCCCAGGGGGCGCCGGGGCCGGTTCGGTAAGTCCCACCGGGCGTCAGGAGGCCATACTCCAGGCGATGCCGTCCAGGATGTCGTGCTCGCTGACGACCACCTCGGCGGCGCCGGTCCGCTCCATGATCTCCAGCAGTTCGAGCGCGCCGGCCGCGATCACGTCCACCCGGCCCGGGTGCATCGACGGGATGGCGGCGCGCTCGGCGTGGGTGGCGGCCAGCAGCTCCCGGGCGATCCCGGCGACCCGCTCCCGGCTGATCCGCGAGTGGTGGATCCGCGCCGAGTCGTAGGCGGGGAGCTCCTGGGCGATGGCGGACACCGTGGTGACCGTCCCGGCCAGGCCGACCAGGGTGGCCGCCCCGGTCAGCGGCACGACCTCCGCGGCCTTGTCGAGCTCGGCCCGCACGTGCGCCCGGGCGGTCTCGACCTGCTCCGCGGAGGGCAGCTCGGCGCCGCCGAAGTGCCGCTCGGTGAGCCGGACGCAGCCGATGTCCACCGAGCGGGCGGCCTGCACGTCCGTGCCGCCCAGGACGAACTCGGTCGAGCCGCCGCCGAGGTCGAACACCAGGTACGGCGCCGGGAACTGCCCGCCGGTCAGCTCCTTGGTGGCGCCGGTGAAGGACAGGTGCGCCTCCTCCTCGCCGCTCACCACCTCGGGCTCCACGCCCAGGACGTCGCGCACGCCCTTGACGTACTCGTCGCTGTTCTCGGCGTCCCGCGAGGCGCTGGTGGCGACGAAGCGGGTGCGCTCCGGGCCGACGCCGAAGCCGGCGATGACCTCGCGGTACTCGCGGCAGGCCGCGAAGGTGCGGGCCAGCGCGTCCGGGTGCAGCCGGCCGGTCTGGTCCACGCCCTGGCCCAGCCGGTTGACGATCATGCGGCGGTCGAGATCGGTGATCTCCCCGGTCTCCGGGTCCAGGTCGGCGACCAGCAGGCGGATCGAGTTGGTGCCGCAGTCGATCGCGGCCACGCGCGTCATGCTCACTCGGACTCCCCCTCGGCGTCACCGGCGGCGGCCCCGCCGGAGGCCGTCTCCTCCGCGGCGAGCCGCTTCGCGGCGCGCTCGGCGGTGAGCTGCTGCTTGGCCTCGATGACGGCCTGGTGGTCCTGCTCCTTGGCCCGGTTGCGGGCGACCCGCGCGCCCGCGGCCTCGACCTCGGCCGGGGAGACGCAGGGGCCCTTGGCCCACCAGTCCTCCAGCATGCCGATCGCCTCGTCGCCGAGCGGGTTGACGCCCTCGCCGGCCGCCAGCGAGTGGCCGACCAGCACGTGCAGGCACTTCACCCGGTCCGGCATGCCGCCGGCGCTCGGGAAGCCCTCCAGCACCTCGATGGCGTCGCGGCGGGCGATGTAGTCCTCGTGCGCCTTCTGGTAGGCGGCGGCCAGCTCCGGGTCCTCGGCGAGCCGGGCGGTCTGGTCCTTCATCACGCCGTCCGCCTCCAGGGTGCCGATCAGCGAGGCGGCCTTGGGGCAGGTCAGGTAGTAGAGCGTCGGGAACGGCGTGCCGTCGGGCAGCCGGGGCGCCGTCTCCACGACGTCCGGGTTGCCGCAGGGGCAGCGGTGCGCGACGCCGCGCAGGCCGCGCGGCACCCGGCCGAGCTGGGCGGCGATGGCCGCGACGTCGGCGTCGGAGACGTTGGGGTGGTTCTCAGTGGTCATGGGGGGAGGTGTCTCCAGCGGGGGACGGTGGGAGCGGACGGGGGGTGGCGGGGGCCAGCGCGGCGGTGTCGGCGGCGTCCACCGAGTCCCAGATGCTGGCGTACCAGGGCTTGGCGGCCTTCACCGGGCCGGTGGCCGAGCCCTCGGAGGGGCCGGGGCCGGCGGCGGACGCGGAGGGCTGGGCGGCGGCCTGGCCGGCCGGGTCCACCGCGATGTACGGGGTCTCCCCCGGCATCGCGTAGTGCAGCCGGGCGCGGGCCTGCGCCTTGACGTACTCCGGGTCCTGCCAGCGGGCCTTGTCCCGGCGCAGCTGCTCGACCTGCTGGCGCGCGTGGTCGGCCTTCGCCCGTTGGGCGGAGATCTCGGCGCGCTGGGAGATGAACTGCCGCGTCGGGTAGGCGAGGATCGCCACCAGCGAGCAGAGCACCAGGACGAGGACGGTCGCCCGGCTCGTGAACCGAGGCCGGGCCGCCAAGCCCGGGATCCTCCAGCCTGCCATCTCCC
Organism: Kitasatospora sp. NPDC051702; assembly: GCF_040681575.1. Lineage (NCBI taxonomy): Bacteria > Bacillati > Actinomycetota > Actinomycetes > Kitasatosporales > Streptomycetaceae > Kitasatospora > Kitasatospora sp. NPDC051702. Next base: position 118,952 of record NZ_JBFAZB010000021.1, on the reverse strand, counting down.
GTATCCCCTCCTGGTCGCGACGGTGCCCCGCCGTCCACCCTACGGGGTGAACGGCGGGGCACCGGTCAGGCTTGCGCGACCTCGCGGTCTCAGCCCTCGTGCTTGAACCGCGGGAAGGCGCCGCGGCCGGCGTACTCGGCGGCGTCGTCGAGGATCTCCTCGATGCGCAGCAGCTGGTTGTACTTGGCGACGCGCTCGGAGCGGGCCGGGGCACCGGTCTTGATCTGGCCGCAGTTGGTGGCGACGGCCAGGTCGGCGATGGTGACGTCCTCGGTCTCGCCGGAGCGGTGCGACATCATGCAGCGGTAGCCGTTGCGCTGGGCCAGCTCGACGGCGTCCAGGGTCTCGGTCAGCGAACCGATCTGGTTCACCTTCACCAGCAGCGCGTTGGCGGTGCCGGTCTCGATGCCCTTGGCCAGGCGGGCCGGGTTGGTGACGAACAGGTCGTCGCCGACCAGCTGGACCTTGTCGCCCAGCTTGACGGTCATGGCCTTCCAGCCGTCCCAGTCCGACTCGTCCAGCGGGTCCTCGATGGAGACCAGCGGGTAGGCGGCGACCAGCTCGGCGTAGTACTCGATGAGCTCGGCGGCGGAGAGGGCCTTGCCCTCGAACTGGTAGGCGCCGTCCTTGTAGAACTCGGAGGCGGCGACGTCCAGGGCCAGCGCGACGTCCCGGCCGGGCACGTAGCCGGCCTTCTGGATGGCCTCGGTGATGAGGTCCAGGGCCTCGCGGTTGCTGTCCAGGTTCGGCGCGAAGCCGCCCTCGTCGCCGAGGCCGGTGGACAGGCCGCGCTCCTTCAGCACGCCCTTGAGGGTGTGGTAGACCTCGACGCCCCAGCGGACGGCCTCGGAGAAGGACTCCGCGCCGATCGGGGCGATCATGAACTCCTGGATGTCGACGTTGGAGTCCGCGTGCGAGCCGCCGTTGAGGATGTTCATCATCGGCACGGGCAGCACGTGGGCGTTCGGGCCGCCCAGGTAGCGGAACAGCGGCAGGTCGCTGGCCTCGGAGGCGGCGTGCGCCACGGCCAGCGAGACGCCGAGGATCGCGTTGGCGCCGAGCGAGGACTTGTCCGGGGTGGCGTCCAGGTCGAGCATGGCCTGGTCGATCAGGCGCTGCTCGGTGGCGTCGTAGCCGACCAGCTCCGGGCCGATCTGCTCGATGACGGCCAGGACGGCCTTCTCCACGCCCTTGCCGAAGTAGCGGTTCTTGTCGCCGTCGCGAAGCTCCAGGGCCTCGAAGGCTCCGGTGGAGGCACCCGACGGGACAGCGGCACGGCCGGTGCTGCCGTCGTCGAGGCCCACCTCGACCTCGACCGTGGGGTTGCCACGCGAGTCGAGGATCTCACGGGCTACGACGACATCGATGGACGGCACGAGGCATCTCCTTGCGGAAGCAGGGTCCGGCTGACGTTGGTGCTGCCGGCGGGACGATTGCGGAGTCGTTACGACCAGAGCCTAACCGCCCGGGCCCCCGGGGCCACGCTGGCCTCGGTCCCGTCTCAGCGTGTGGCCGCACTACCCACCGGTAGTTCACCCGCCCGCCCGGGCGAACCGGCCCGAATCCGGGCGGAGGGGGACGGATCCCCGCCCCCTCCGCCCGGCGGGCGGGAGCGGCTCAGCCGAGGTGCAGGACCTGGCCGGGCATGATCAGGTTCGGGTCGCCGCCGACGGTGCCGCGGTTGCCGTCGTAGACCGACTGCCAGCCGCCGGTGACGCCCTGGGCGGCGGCGATGGTCGACAGCGTGTCGCCGGACCGGACGGTGTAGTCGTGGCCGCCCTGCGCGGCGGCCGGGGCGGTGCGCACGGCCGGAGCGGGCTGGGCGGCCTGCGGCGCGTAGTGCTGCGGGGCGGCGGCCTGCGGCGCGAACTGCTGGTAGACGCTCTGGTGGCTGGTCCAGTACCAGGTGCCGTTGTTCTGGTACCAGAACACCTTCGCGTCGGCGTCCCAGCCGGCCTTGCCGGAGAAGCCCGGGGCCTGCGGCTGCGCCTGCTGCGGCGCGGGCTGCTGGGCGGCCGGCTTCGGGGCGGCCGGCTGGGCGGGCTTGGCGGCGGGCTGCGCCGGCTTGGCCGCGGGCTGGGCCGGCTTGGCGGCCGGCTTCGCGGCGGCGGGCTTGTCGTCCGAGGAGGTGTCGACGCTCGCCGGCGCGCCGCCCTTGCTCAGGCCGGCCTTCTGCGAGCAGACCGGCCAGGCGCCCGGCCCCTGCGAGGCGAGGACCTTCTCGGCGACGGCGATCTGCTGGCCCTTGCTGGCCTGGTTGGCCTGCGGCGCGTACGCGGTGCCGCCGTACGCCTTCCAGGTGCCGGAGGTGAACTGCAGGCCCCCGTAGAAGCCGTTGCCGGTGTTGATGCTCCAGTTGCCACCGCTCTCGCACTGGGCGACGGAGTCCCAGGCGGAGGCCGGGGCGGCGGAGGCGCCGGTGGCGGTGAGGATCGGCATCGCGAGTCCGACGCCGGCCACACCGGCGACGGCGATGGCCTTCTCGGCCTGGGTACGACGACGGTGGCGGCCAGTTCCAACGAACAGCATGAAGGTCCCTCTCCGCACGCCTGCGAGGTGAGCTGTCGGGTTCGGACCGGGAGGTGGCCCGGCCGCCGTCAGCGGAAACGATTCCGCTCGGGCGGCTTCACCCCAAGCCGTGGGGAAACGGCAACAAACCTGGTTCCCCCGCCCCTGCCCAGGGTTCTGGTCGGTTTCCCGTGACGCGGCGGGCAGGATTCGGCGTCCCGCGCACGAGGTCCGCAGCTGCGAACTCCAGGGAGAGTAGACAGATCCTCAGACCAATCACAAGCTCATATCACCGATATCACACAGAAATCACGGCCCGCGCTCGATCGCCCACCAACCGTGCGGCTATGTCCGGATTGATGGAGGTTCAGCCACCCCTCCAACGGCCGCCGGCGACACCCAGTCAGCGTGTCGGAGGGTCGGAAGGTTCCCGGAGGACGGCCGGCGGCGCGTGCGGGGAACGGCTCTCCGGGCTGAATTCCACCGGGAGTTCCCGCAGTCCCCGCATGATCAGGCCACCGCGCCAGCGCAGATTCTCCGGGCTTTCCGCCAACTGCAGATCCGGCAGCCGGGAAAGCAGCGTGGCCAGCGCGCTCCGGCCCTCCAGCCGGGCCAGCGGGGCCCCGATGCAGTAGTGGATCCCGTGGCCGAAACCCAGGTGCGGGTTGTCCGTTCGCGCCAGGTCCAGGGTGTTCTCGTCCGAGAACCTGGCCGGATCCCGGTCCGCCGCGGCCAGCACCACCAGCACCGGGTCCCCCACCGGGATGTCCACCCCGCCGATCGACACCGGCCGGGTCGCGAACCGCCACGTCGCCAGCTCCACCGGCCCGTCGTAGCGCAGCAGTTCCTCGATCCCGGTCTCCAGCAGCGCGCTCTCGCCGCGCGCCACCGACTCCTGCAGCAGCCTGCGCTGCTCCGGGTTGCGCAGCAGCGCGTACGTCCCGTTGCCGATCAGGTTGACGGTCGTCTCGAAGCCCGCGAACAGCAGGATGAAGGCCATCGCGGCGGCCTCGTTCTCGGTCAGGTGCTCCCCGTGGTCGCTCGCCCGGATCAGGCCCGAGATCAGGTCGTCCCCCAGGTCCGCCCGCTTGCGGTGGATCAGCTCCAGCAGGTACGCCCGCATCCGCTTCACCGCCCGGCCCACGCCGCCGCGCTGGCCGCCGCCGTGCCGGATCATCATCCCCGCCCAGTCGCGGAAGTCGTCCTGGTCCTCGGCCGGCACGCCCAGCATGTCGCAGATCGCGTAGATGGGGAGCGGGAACGCGAACTCGTGGATCAGGTCCGCCGACCCGCGCTGCGCGAAGCCGTCGATCAGGCGGTCCGTGAGCTGCTGCACCCGCGGCTCGAACTCCGCGACCCGGCGCGGCGTGAACGCCTTCGACACCAGGCGGCGCAGCCGGGTGTGGTCCGGCGGGTCGATGTTCAGCAGGTGCGTCATCAAGTCCGCCTGGCGCTCCCCCGGGATGCCGACCCGGCCGGTGCGGTGGGCCTGCTCGCTGTGGTGCGCCGGGTTCTTCGACAGCCGGCCGTCCGCGAGCGCCTGCCGCGCGTCCGCGTACCGGGTCACCAGCCAGGCCTCCACCCCGCTGGGCAGCGTCGTGCGGTGCACCGGGGCGTGCTCGCGCAGCCAGGCGTAGGCGGGGTACGGATCTGCGGCGAACTCCCAGGTGAAGAGCTGCGGGGCGGTGGGGGCGGGCTGCGCTGACATGGACCGACCGTATCCGGTGCACCGGGGCCCGCCGCCCCGCGGACGCGGGTTCCGGGACGGACCCTTGGACAGGTCTTAACCGTAGGGCGGGCGTGAGCCTGGTCACCTGAGGGGTAATCCCTGTTGCGGAGGGTCAGGTCGTGCCTACGATCCTCCGCAGAAATCGTGGGCGCCGGTGCGGTGTCGCCCACAGGGAGGAGCAGACCATGCGGGTGAGCGGGGCAGTCGTCGTCATCGCGGTACTCGACGGCGGGTCGGGAGCCGACCTCGCCCGCCGGTTCACCGCGGCCGGCGCCGCCGGTGTGCTGATCGCCGACCAGCACGTCGGCGTGGCCGAGGACCTCGCCACCGAGCTCGACCGGCCGGGCTGCCCGGTCGTCGGCGTCGGCGGGGACATCCGCCGCCCCAGCGACGTCGCCGCCCTCGTCGACACCGCCGAGAAGCACCTGGGCCCGATCGACCTGTTCTGCGTGGCCGGCCCCGGCGGCGAGCGGATCGTCTCCCTCGCCGACCTGCCCGACCACCTCGACCTGGAACGCCTCGCCGAGCTGCTCGCGCTCGTCGGCGAGGCCATCGGCGAGGTCGTCCCGCCGCAGCGGCGGCCGGTCGGGAGCACCGCCGCCGCGGCCTGAGCCGGCCCCTCCGCCCGCCGGCCGGCCGGCTACTCGCCGGCCGGTTCGAGGCCCTCGGCCGCGCGCACCGCGTCCCGGTACCCGCGCGCGGCCGACCGCAGCGCCGCGTCCACGTCCACCCCGGCGTCGTGCGCCCGCTGCACGACCGCCAGCAGCAGCCGGCCCGCCGACTCCGCCGTCAGCCCCCCGGGCAGCTCGTACGGCTCGTCCGGCACGCCCGCGAAACCGGCCTTGCGCACCCGCGACACCAGCTTCGCCGCGTACGCCAGCGACGGCAGCCCGGCCGGCACGCCGTCCAGCACCGACTCCCGGTCCGACTTCTCGGCCGCCTTCAGCTGCTCCCAGTTGGCCTCCACCTCGGCGGCGCCCTCCGCGGTGACGTCACCGAAGACGTGCGGGTGCCGGTAGACCAGCTTGTCGACGAGGTCGCCGGCCACGTCGTCGATCGAGAACGCCTCCGACGGGTGCTCCTCGGCGATCCTGGAGTGGAAGAAGACCTGGAGCAGCACGTCCCCCAGCTCCTCGCGGAGCGTCTCCCGGTCCCCCTCCTCGATCGCCTCGACGAGCTCGTACGCCTCCTCGACCAGGTACTTCACCAGGCTCTCGTGCGTCTGCTCGGCGTCCCACGGGCAGCCGCCCGGCGACCGCAGCCGGTCCATCACCGAGACCAGGTCCAGCAGGCGCGCCCCCGGGAGGTCGTAGGAGCCCGGCAGCACCTCGATCTCCGGCACCTCGCCCGCGTGCTCCACGGCCAGCCGGGCCAGGGCGTCCGTGAGCCCCGGATCCCCGTCCGGACTCCCCAGCCACACCGTCGCCCCGGTCTCCGCGGGCGCGGTCAGCAGCCGGGCCAGGGCCGGCGCCGACCCCGGCGCCACGACCTCCACCACGACCCCGGCCTGCCGCACCGCCGCCACCTGCGGGTGCCCCTCGTCCGCCACCAGCACCCGGCCGGCCGACCGCAGGGCCTCCCACGCCGGCCACGCCAGCAACCCGGGGGCCACCCGGTGGGTGGTGGTCAGCAGGATCAACTTCGCGCCCGGAACATTCGTCGTCACACCCCCGAACCTACCCGTCCGCGCCCCCGCCCCGGGCCGGAGAAGGGCAACTGCGCCCGACTCCCGACCGGCCGCCGCGGACACGCGACGGCCGGCCCGGGCCGGGCCCGGGACCGCCGTCGCCCGCCGCCGGGCGCTACTTCCTCGAACCCGCCAGGTCGTCGAACATCGCCGACAGGAACTCGCCGCACCAGCCCAGCAGCTCCCGGCCGACCAGCGGCTTGCCGCCGATCCGCCCGGTGCTCGGCCGCGGCACCAGCAGCTGCTGGGCGGCCGCCTTGACCTGGCTGCGCGGGTAGAGCCGGTTCAGCCGCAGCTGCTGGGACTCCCGCAGCTCCACCGGCCCGAACCGGACGTTGGCACCCTGCAGGGTGATGTCCGCGATGCCGCACCGCCGGGCGTACAGCCGCAGCGCCGCGACCATCAGCAGGTTCTCCACGGGATCGGGCAGCTTGCCGTAGCGGTCGGTCAGTTCGTCCCGGACGTGCTGGATGTCCTCCTCGGAGTTGACCGCGGCGATCGAGCGGTACGCCTGCAGCCGCAGCCGCTCGCCGGGCGCGTAGTCGTGCGGCACGTGCGCGTCGACCGGCAGCTCGATCTTCACCTCCAGCGGCTCCTCCTCCGGCTCGCCGCCGTTCGCCAGCGACTCGCGGAACTCGGCCACCGCCTCGCCGACCATCCGCATGTAGAGGTCGAAGCCGACGCCCGCGATGTGCCCGGACTGCTCGCCGCCGAGCAGGTTGCCGGCGCCGCGGATCTCCAGGTCCTTCATCGCGACGTACATGCCGGCGCCCATCTCGGTGTGCTGGGCGATGGTGGCCAGCCGCTCGTGCGCCGTCTCGGTGAGCGGCTTCTCCGGCGGGTACAGCATGTAGGCGTAGCCGCGCTCGCGGCCTCGGCCGACCCGGCCGCGCAGCTGGTGCAGCTGGGAGAGGCCGAAGGTGTCGCCGCGCTCGACGATCAGGGTGTTGGCGTTGGAGATGTCGATGCCGGACTCCACGATCGTGGTCGACACCAGGACGTCGAACTCCTTCTCCCAGAAGTCGACGACGACCTTCTCCAGCTGGGTCTCCCCCATCTGCCCGTGCGCGGTGGCGATCCGCGCCTCGGGCACCAGGTCCTTGAGCCGGGCGGCCGCCTTGTCGATCGACTCCACCCGGTTGTGGATGTAGAAGACCTGGCCCTCGCGCAGGAGTTCGCGCCGGATCGCGGCCGAGATCTGCTTCTCGTCGTACGGGCCGACGAAGGTCAGCACCGGGTGCCGCTCCTCCGGCGGGGTGGTGATGGTGGACATCTCGCGGATGCCGGTGACGGCCATCTCCAGGGTGCGCGGGATCGGCGTCGCGGACATCGTGAGCACGTCCACGTTGGCCCGCAGCTTCTTCAGCTGCTCCTTGTGCTCGACGCCGAACCGCTGCTCCTCGTCGACGATGACCAGGCCGAGGTCCTTGAACCTGGTCTCGGAGGAGAACAGCCGGTGGGTGCCGATGACGACGTCCACCGAGCCCTCGAACAGCCCCTCCAGCACGGCCTTGGCCTCGCCGTCGGTCTGGAAGCGGGACAGCGCCCGCACCGTCACGGGGAAGTTGGCGTAACGCTCCGCGAAGGTCGAGAAGTGCTGCTGCACCAGCAGCGTGGTCGGCACCAGCACCGCCACCTGCTTGCCGTCCTGCACCGCCTTGAAGGCCGCCCGCACCGCGATCTCGGTCTTTCCGTAGCCGACGTCGCCGCAGATCAGCCGGTCCATCGGGACGGACTTCTCCATGTCCGCCTTGACCTCGGCGATGGTGGTCAGCTGGTCCGGCGTCTCCGCGTAGGGGAAGGCGTCCTCCAGCTCGCGCTGCCACGGGGTGTCCGGGCCGAAGGTGTGGCCGGGTGCGGCCATCCGGGCCGAGTAGAGCTTGATCAGGTCGGCGGCGATCTCCTTGACCGCCTTCTTCGCCCGCTGCTTGGTCTTCGCCCAGTCCGCGCCGCCCAGCCGGTGCAGCGTCGGGGCCTCGCCGCCGACGTACTTGGTGACCTGGTCGAGCTGGTCGGTCGGCACGAACAGCCGGTCGCCGGGGTGGCCGCGCTTGGCGGGGGCGTACTCCAGCACCAGGTACTCGCGGGTGGCGCCCTGGACGGTCCGCTGCACCATCTCGACGTACCGGCCGACGCCGTGGGCCTCGTGGACGACGTAGTCGCCGGCCACCAGGGCCAGCGGGTCGATCGCGTTGCGGCGGCGGGAGGGCATCCGGCGCATGTCCTTGGTGGAGGACCGCTGGCCGGACAGGTCGGTCTCGGTGATGACGGTGAGCTTGAGGGCCTCGTCGACGAAGCCGTGCTCGATCGAGCCGCAGGAGACGTGGACGACGTCCCGGGTCGGCGCCTCGGCGAGGTCGGCGACCAGCCGGGCCGGGATGCCCTCGTTGCCCAGCACCTCGGCGAGCCGGGAGGCGGGCCCGTGGCCCTCCGTCACCATGACGACCCGCCAGTCGGCGGCCAGCCGCTCCTTGGCGTCGGCGATCGCCCGGGCGGTGTCGCCGCGGTAGGCCTCCACGGCGTGCATGCCGAGGGTCAGCGTGTTGGCGTCGAACTCCAGGATGCCGTCGACCGCCGACTCGCTGGTCGCGAAGGGGCTGACCGACCACCAGGGCAGCCCGATCTCGTCGGCGTGCTCGCGCACTTCGGCGAGCGAGCGCAGCGAGGCGGCGGAGACGTCGATCGCCTCCAGGTCGATCGGCCGGTCCCCGCCGGACGCGGCGGCGACCCAGGAGGCGTGCAGGAACTCCTGGCTGGTCGCCACCAGGTCGGCGGCCCGGGTGCGGACCCGCTCCGGGTCGCAGACCACGGTGACCGAGCCGATCGGCAGCACGTCGAGCAGCAGCTCCATGTCGTCGACCAGGACCGGCGCCAGCGACTCCATGCCCTCGACCGCGATGCCCTCGGCGATCTTGTCCAGGATCTCGGCCAGCCCGGGGTGCGCGGCCGACAGCTCGGCGGCCCGCGCCCGCACCTCGTCGGTGAGCAGCAGCTCGCGGCAGGGCGGCGCCCAGAGGCCGTGCTCGGCGATCTCCAGCGAGCGCTGGTCGGCGACCTTGAAGTAGCGGACCTCCTCGACCTCGTCGCCCCAGAACTCCACCCGCAGCGGGTGCTCCTCGGTCGGCGGGAAGACGTCCAGGATGCCGCCGCGGACGGCGAACTCGCCGCGCTTCTCGACCAGTTCGACGCGCGCGTAGGCGGCCGCGGCGAGCCGCCGGGCGACCTCCTCCAGATCGTGCGACTCACTGCGCCGGACGGCCACCGGCTCCAGCTCGGCCAGCCCCTTCACCTGCGGCTGGAGCACCGAGCGGACGGGCGCGACCACCACCTGCACCGGCCCGGCCGCCGGGTCGTCCGCCCGCGGGTGCACGATCCGGCGCAGCACGGCCAGCCGGCGGCCGACGGTGTCCGAGCGGGGCGACAGCCGCTCGTGCGGCAGCGTCTCCCAGGCCGGGTACTCGGCGACGGCGTCGGGCGGCAGCAGCGAGCGCAGCGAGGCCGCGAGGTCCTCGGCCTCCCGCCCGGTCGCGGTCACGGCGAGCACCGGACGGCCCCGGTCCCCGGCGGCCCGGCCGGCGAGGGCGCGGGCCAGCGCGGCGATGGCGAACGGCCGGGCCGCGGGCGGTCCGACCAGGTCCAGGTGGCGGCGGCCGCCGGCCGCGGCTCCGGCGGCGGTCGCCGCCTCGATCGCCTCGGCGAGCGCCGCGTCCCGCGCGACGACATCGAGCAGTCCGGTCAGACTCATCTGGGGTCTCTTCTTCGTCCCGTGGCTGGTGCTGCCTCCGGGCGGCGAAGGCCTGCCGGGGCAACGCGAACGGCCCGGCACGCCGAGCGGCCGGGGGTCTCCAGCCTACGCCGCGGCACGGACACGCACGCGGTGTACGACCCCGGCGGGGCCTGGCGGGGACGAACCGCCGCCCCGGCCGCGGCAGGGCCCGCAGGCCGGGCGCCGGAGGGGCCCGCGCGGGCGCCCGGCACCGGCCCGCGGCACGACCGGGGGGCGAGCGCGGCGCGAGCCCGGTGCGACCGCGGACGAACGACCGGACGCGGGGGCCGCCCGGCGGGTGGACGAACCGGCCGGAGCCAGGCTCCGCGATCCGCCACGAGCTGGACATACTCCTGTCACTGGCCGTCCATGGAGATCGCGCACCATGGTGAACGTGCCCGCCGCACCCAACCGTGGGGGATGGCTGTGGCGGCACTGTCGCACCCCCGATGGGGGTCGGAGGTGCGAGGCCGGGCGACCCTGGGTGGGGGCGCCCGCCCAAGCGCCGGGAACCGTGGCGCCCTTTCCTGGAGGGCGCCACGGGTCTCGGCCTCACTCTTTCGCGGGCCCTCCCGCGGCGGTGCCCCGGGCCGGCGGACGTCCGTCGCCCGGTGCCGGTGCCGCGGGCGACGGACGGCCTGCGGCCCGCACGGCCGCCGGACGACGCGACCGCCCTGCCGGCCGGTCCGTGCGGCGGGTCAGCGCCGGCGGTAGCTCACCGTGTTCGGAGTCGCGTAGCCGCTGCCGTCGTCCACGATGACGATCTTCGGGATGATCCGGGTCTCGTCCTGCGGCTCCGCGTCGGCGCCCTCGCCCTCCTCCGCGGCGGCGGCCTCCGGCGGCGCGGCCGGCCTCGGCGGCACCGCGGACGGTTCGACCGGCCCGGTCACCACGGCGGCGGGCGCCCGGCCCGCGGAGGACGCGGCGGAGGACGCCGTCGCCGAGGAACCCGCGGGGGAGCCGACCACCGGCATCCGCAGCACCGCCGTCGCCTTCTCCCGCCCGGCTGCTCCGGCCTGCTCCGCGCCGGTCTGCTCCGCGCCGGCCCGCTCCGCGCCGGTCTGCGAGGGCCCGGCCGGCACGACGGCCTTCCGGAGGCCGGCCACCGCGATCTCGCCGGTGTCCGCCTCCGGGTCGACGGACACCGCGTCGGCGACGGCGTCCGCGACCCCGTCCACCGGTCCGGTCGGCGCGGCGGCCGGCGGCTCGGGCTCGATGGCGCCCACCGCCGCGCCGGTGAGCGAGGCGAGGGTGGCCTTGATGTGGTCGAGGTGCTGCTGGACGGTCTCCAGCCGGTTGTCGAACTCGCGCTGCTCGCGCTCGCTCGCCGCGTTGATCCGCTCCGCCTCCCGGCGGGCCTGCTCGACCAGCTGGTCGGCCTTGGCCTGGGCGTCGGTCTCCAGCTGCTTGATCCGGCCGAGCACCGTCTCCCGGTGCTGCTCGGCCTCCTTGACCCGGCGCTCGGCGGTCGAGGAGACCTCGGCGTCCTCGGCGTCGGCCCTGGCCTGCGCCTGGGCGAAGGTCTCGTCGGCCTTCCGGCGCAGTTCGGCGAGCTTGGCCTCGGCCTGCTCGCCGGCCTCGGCGGCGGCCACCCGCACCTTGGCGGCGTAGGCGGTGGCGGCGTCGCGGGCGGTGCGGCTCTCCCGGTCGGCCTCGGCCCGGATGCCCTCGGCCTCGGCGCGGGTGCGCTCGTCGGTGCGCCGGGCGGCCTGGTCGGCCTCGGCGCGGGTGGTGGCGCTGTACTCCTTGGCAACCCGGTCGAGCTCCTGGCCGGCGTCGTAGACCTCGTCGCGGAGGTCCTCGGCGAAGCGCTCGGCCTTCTCCCGGATGGCGCGCGCCTCGTTGCCGGCCATCGCGGCCAGTCCGGCGGCCTGCTCGCTGAGCACCTCGTAGTCGGGTTCCGGAGCCTCCTCGGCGGCCCGGCGGACGTCGGCCAGTCGGGCCTCCATCTGCCGGATCCCGGCGCCGAGCACGCTGAGCCGCTCCCACGCCTCGTCGCGCTGGGCCGTCAGCGCGGCCAGCGTTCGGTCGACCTGCTCGGGCGCGTAGCCGCGCCGGGCAGCGGTGAAGCCGTGCTGGGGGACGGCGTCGCTCATGGGCTCTTCCCCTCGTGTCGCGGGCTGCGGAGCCCATGATCGGACGGAACGGGCGGATCCGGAACCGGTTCTGCGATCCGGTCCGGATCCGGTCGTCAGGCGGACCGGAATGTGTCGAGGACCGGACGAGTAGACCCATCCTCTTGACCTATTTTGCGCAGATCTGGGCGAAACCCCAACGAGGCAGAGCCGCGGCGGCATGCCGAAGGGGTCGTTCCGGACACCGGAACGACCCCTCCCCACCTGCGAGGATCGGCGACGACCCGCTACAGCAGGCCGTCCCAGAACTGCTCCAGCAGCACGGCCCACCAGGTGTCCGCGGTCTGCAGGGCCGCCGGGTCGATCGCGGCGAGCTGGGCCTGGAAGTCGGTCGTCCAACGACCTGCCTGGTCCGGCGTCAGCCCGTACCGCAGCCGCCACATCCGGCCCAGCAAAGCCATCGAGCGGACGAACTCCGGTACACCACTGTTGACGAACCGGGGCGGCTGCCCGGTTCCGTCGACGTCCACGGCGACCACGTGCGCGGTGCCGTACTGGACGCAGAGCTGGCGGCCGTAGTCGTTGCCGAGCACCAGGTAGCCGCCGAAGTCCGGGGCCGCGGGCAGGCCGCGTTCGGCGGCCAGCTCGGCGAGCGTCGGGATCGGCCGGCCCTCCTGCGCCTGGGCCCAGAAGAACGGCCCGAAGTCACGCGGCAGACCGGCCCACATCAGGGACTGCGACACCGGCTCGGGCACGCCCTGGCGGGAGACGGCGCGCTGCTCGTAGCGGAACACGTTCTGGCCGAAGGCCGTCCCGAGTTCCTGGGCGAGCTGCTGCGGCGGGAGCGGCGGCAGCGGCTGGACCGTCCCGGGCGCGGGCAGCGGCACCCGCGACGGGCGGACCCGCTGGGCGCCGGACGCCAGCTGGTGCAGCTCGTCCAGGTGGTCCAGCAGCTCGGCCATGCCGGCCTGCCGGGAGGCGTGGTCACGGCCGTACGCGGCGGTGTGGGTGAGCCGCACGTTCGGCCAGGAGGCGGCGATCATGCGGTTGCAGTAGCCGCCCGGCAGGTCGCAGGACTCCAGCTCGGTGTACAGCTCCAGCACCTGCTCCGGCGGCACGTTCAGCCGCCGCAGGTCCTGCAGGATCTTCCACTCCGGGTGCGGCGTGCCGGGCTCGCTGCGGTGCAGCAGCTTCTGCTCGGAGCCGTCCGGGCCCCGGTAGCTGAGCGCGGCGAAGTAGCCGGGGCCGACCGTCGGAACCCCGGGCGGCACGGCGGCCGCGGACGGGCCGGGCACCGGCGCCGCCGGCGGGACGGCCCCGGCCGGGTTCGGGTAGCCGTAGCCGGCCGCGGGCGCGGCGGGGGCCGCCGGGCCGCCGGGCGGCGGCGGGACGGCGGGACCGCCGGACGGCGGGGTCCCCGGGTCGGCCGGGGCGGCGGCCAGCAGGGCCGGGTCGATCGCACCGGCCAGCTGGGTCGCCTCGTACGCCACGCCGCCCGCGGGGGTGCCCTGCGGGGCCGGGGCGGCCGGCGGGGCCTCCGCACCGCGCAGACCCGCCGGGGGCGGGGGCGGCGGGGCCGAGGCGGCTCCGCGGCCGCCGGGGGCGGCGGCGGGCGCGCCGGCGCCCGGGGTCTGCCGCAGCCCGGCGGGCGGGGGCGGCGGCGGGGCCGAGCCCGGGTTGCGGCCGAGCGAGACGCCGTGCGAGCCGCCCTGGCCCGGGGCACCGCCGCGCAGCGCGGCCGGCGGGGGCGGCGGCGGGGCCGAGCCGGGGCCGCGGCCGCCCTGCGGCACCCCGCCCGCCGGGGGCGCGGGCGTCCCGCCGGCCGGGGTGCCGGGGGCCGGGGCACCGGGCAGACCGGCGAGTCCGGGCAGCGAACCGGGCGTGGCGAGCATGGTCGCCGCGTGCTCCACCGGTGCGGCGGGCGCGGCCGGGGCACCGGGCACGCCGCCGGGTGTGGCGAGCATGGTCGCCGCCTGCTCCACGGGCGCGGCCGGGGCGGCCGGGGCACCGGGCAGGCCCAGCAGGCCCGCCATGGCGTCCGGCGACGCGAGCAGCGTCGGAGCCGGCTCGGCGGCGGGCGCGGGCGCCGGCGGCTGCGGCTGCGGCTGCGGCGCGGCGGGCGTGGGCGCCGGGACGGGCGGCACGCCGTAGCCGCCCTCCGGCGGCATCAGCATGGTCGCGGCCTCGGCACCGGTCGGCACGGGGGCCTCCGGCCGGTCGGAGCCGGTGATCCGCAGCCCCTCGGGCATCAGGACGGTGGCCGCCTCGGCACCGGGCGGCGGCACCGGGGCGCCCGGCGCCGGGGCGGCCGCGGGGGCCTGCGGCGGGGCGGCGGGCTCGTCGTGGCCGGGCGGCGGGGCGAGCATGGTCGGCGCGTCCCCGGCGGGCCGGTCGGAGACCGGCGGCGCGGTCAGCACGGCCGGCGCCGGCGGGCCGGCGGGCGTGGCCGGGGCGGGCACCGGCGAGGGTACGGGCGCAGGCACGACGGCGGGTTCGGGTGCGGGCGCCGGCGCGGGCGCGGGCGCGGCGGCGGGTGCCGGGGCACCGGCCGCCCCCAGCCGTTCCGCCTCGGCCGCGATCGCCGCGGCCCCCGCCTCCTGCAGCCACTGCGGCGGGCTCAGCAGGAAGGACGTCGCCTCGACCGGCCCGGGCGCGGGCTTGGCCGCCCCCGCCGGGTTGGCCGCGACCGGCCGCCCGTAGAGCTCCTCGTACTGCCGGACCACCTCGTTGACGGGCAGCGCCGGCCAGAGCGTGCTGGCGCCGGAGTCCCGGGCGATCACCAGCCGCGCCTCACCGGACGAGCCGGACGAACCGGCCGGTCCGGCCGTGCCGTCCGCCGCACCCGACGGACCGTCCGCCCCCGCGGGCGGCACCGCCCAGCAGACGAAGCCCAGGTCGAACTCGCGGACCCGCACCTCGCGCTGCTGCGCCCGCGGCACCCCGCCGTTGATCCACTCCTCGGCGAGCTCCTGCGCCTGCGCGTACGTCACCACGCCCGGTTCACCCCTGTCCCCATCCTCGTCGTCCCCGCTCGTTCCACCACCGCGACCACGTCAGCCCACCGGGACGGCCCGGGCGAACCCGCCGTCCACCATCAGCTCCGCGACCGTCTCCAGCTCCGGCGGGCTGCCGGCCAGCCGCAGCAGGAAGGCGTCGAAGTCCTCGCCGCAGGGCAGCAGCAGCCGGGCGCAGCGGTCCTCCGGGCTCTCCGCGGCGCCGGTGTCGCGGGCGTCGTCGTACAGGTGGAACCAGACCGAGCCGATCCGGTCCCCGCGGACCTTGAGCGCGATCAGGCCGCCCTGCGCGTAGGCGATGCCCAGGTAGTCCTTGGTGAGGTGGTCGCGCAGGCACTTGTTGGCGTACACGACGTCCTCGGTGCCGTACTCCTCGGTGAGCGTCAGGAACGGCTGGTCGAGCAGCATGCCGAGCTCGGTGTCCAGCGCGACGCCGACCGGGCCGCGGCCGCCGGCCAGCTTGAGGAACGTCCGGTAGGCGCCGGGCAGCCGGTATCCGAGCCGCTCCTCGGCGTTCTGCACCAGGTCCTCGGGGACGCCGATCGGGTCGCCGCCGTCCTTGGCCAGCGAGAAGTGCACCGGGCGGCGCTCCTGCAGCGGGCGGGTGCCGCGCCGGGTGTGGTCGGCGCCGGAGGTGCTCAGTCCGCCGTGGTGCCGCAGCAGCGCCTTGACCTCGACCGGGACGAGCTCCATCCGCCGCCAGCCGGGGGTGGCCCGGCCGACCGCGTGGTGCCAGGTCCAGCCGGGCGGGGTGGCGACGGCGGTGTCCAGGTCGGCCCAGAGCGGGTGGCCCTGGGTGAACAGCGCGGCGTTCGCCGACACGTAGTCGGTCAGCCGCAGCTCGTCCACGCCGAAGCCGTCCGGCGGATCGGCGACCTCGGCCGCGGCGGCCGCGTACGGGCCGAAGTCCGGGTAGCCGTGCTCGTCCACCCTGACCCCGGCGGGGTGCCGCTCGGCCCGGACCGGGTCCGGGAACTGCACCACCTGACCTGCGTACGCCGCGTTCGGTGCGGCGGTGACGCCGGGCCGACCTGTCGTCATCTGGGAGCCCCCACTGGCTGCTGCAAATTCTCGGTGCGCTTGCTGGGCACCAGCCTAGGGCCCGCCGTCAAACCCCCCGCTGGCGGGCGAGGCCGGGGCCTCCGGGCTCCCCGGGCGGGGCGGGCCGGGCGCACGGGCCGGGGCGCGCCCTCCACCGACCGACGCGCCCCGGACAGCTTCCGGCGGCGCCCTGACGGGGCGAACCGGCCCGCGGGGTGGACGGGCGGCGGTGTGGACGGGCGGCGGTGTGGACGGGCGGCGGTGTGGACGGGCGGCGGGGTGGACGGCCCGCGGGGTGCACGGGCGGCGGCGCGAGCGCGCCCGGCGGCGCCCCGGCGTCCTGTTCGGGGGCGCTCGCACGCACTGCCGCGCGCCGACGCGGATCGGGTGACGGCCCGCCCGGGCGGCCCCAACGGCCTTTCCGCGCACCGGATCCGGCCCCGGACGCGGCCGGGCACAGCGCCGGCCCGAGCGCCCCCGGGCCCGCTGCCGGAACGGTACCGGCCGCCGCCGGGGCCGGACGGCGGTTTCGGGAAATCAGCGGACAAGTCGTGATGGTCCCGTGCGGATCCGGCCGCGGTCCGGCGATGATCGGGTGACCACCCAGCCCGTCCCGCACGCCCGTTCGACGACCCCGCACCCCGGTTGTACGGATGTCGGTGTCATTTGACAGGCTTGCCCCGGACCGGCCCCCACCGGTCCTGACGCCAGCGGGAACGAGGAGGAGGACGACGCATGACCACCGGTGAGCCCGCGGGCCCGCCCGTGCTGCGCCACCACCGCGACAGCCTGCTGCCCGCCGTCGCCGCCGCGCTCTCGCTCAAGGGCGGCGAGGTGCACACCCTGGCGGGCGACAAGGCCGACCGGCGGCCGGTGCTGCACCACCTGGTCGGCGGTTTCCTGGACACCCTGCCGGTCGAGGCGCGCGAGCGGTTCACCGGGCGCTGCCCGGAGGCCGTCCTGCTCTCCCAGTACCTGACCGCGGTCGACGGCCGGCGCTCCAAGCGCGCCGCCCGCAAGCCGATGAGCCTTCAGGACGCCCGCAAGGCGCTCAAGGGCTCCCGGATGACGACCGTCCGCATCCGCGAGGAGGGGGATCCGGCGCACGGCACGCACGCCCCGCCGTGCCGCTCCTGCACGCCGATGCTGGAGCACTTCACCGTGCAGAGCGTCGCCGTCGGGCCGCCCGCGCCCTGACCGCGCCCCCGCACGCCCCTGTCCCCGACCCCAGGAGTCCGCCCTGAACCCGCCCAGCCCGCCCCCGCCCCCGCCGGCCACCCTCGCCGCGGGAACCGCCGGGCGGACCCGCCCGCGCTTCCCCGCCGACGTCGCCGCCGAGCTCAAGGCGGCCGGCTGGCACCCCGGCCGCTGGCAGATCCAGCAGGCCGAGG
Organism: Kitasatospora sp. NPDC051702; assembly: GCF_040681575.1. Taxonomy (NCBI): domain Bacteria; kingdom Bacillati; phylum Actinomycetota; class Actinomycetes; order Kitasatosporales; family Streptomycetaceae; genus Kitasatospora; species Kitasatospora sp. NPDC051702. The sequence goes on along the minus strand of NZ_JBFAZB010000021.1, from coordinate 101,741 downwards.
AGTGGGCCGACGCCCTGGTCGGGCACGGCGGGCCGGCCGGCCCGCGGCACGCGGTGTTCCCGGCGGCGGTGGAGGCCTGGGCCGAGTTCGGCGGCCTCGCCTTCGACCTGTCCGGCCCGGGCCGCCAGCTGGCCCGCACCCCGTTCCTGATCGACCCGCTGCGCGGGCTGCACCAGCCGCGGACCCTGCTCGACCTCGGCCGCGCCCTGGGGGCCCAACTGGCCCCGCTCGGCGAGGAGGCCCACGGACAGGCGCTGCTGGCCGTCGACGAGGAGGGCCGGGTCTACAGCCTGGACCACACCGGCGAGTGGTTCCTCGGCCACGGCATCGACCAGGCGATCACCGCGCTCGTGCTCGGCACCGCCCCGGAACGACTGCGCACCGCCGACGAGGTCTAGAGCGCGGCTTGGCCGCGTCCGGCGCACCTTCCGCGCAACGCCCACCGGGGAGAGGCGGTCCGAGCCCCCGTCAGCGCAGCGGCTCGGCCCGGACGGCCAGCCGGGACGGCAGGACCGCCTCCACCCGGAACCCGCCGTCCGCCTCCGGACCGGACGAGAAGGTGCCGCCCAGCGCGATCACCCGCTCCCGCATCCCGACCAGCCCGTTGCCACCGCTGGGCAGCTCCGCCCCGCCCCCGGCACCGCCCGGGCAGGCGTTCACCACGCTGACCCGCACCCCGTTCGGCGCGTAGGCGAGGAGCACCGACACCTGGGCGCCGCCGGCGTGCTTGTGCGCGTTGGTCAGGCCCTCCTGGACGACCCGGTAGGCCGTCTGCTCGGCCTCGCCGGTGAACTCCTGACGGCTGCCGCTGACGGTCAGCGTCACCGCCATGCCGGCCGCCCGCGACTGGTCGACCAACCGCGGCAGCCCGGCCAGCGAGTCCGGCTCCGGCGGCCGCTCGTCGTCCATCCGCAGCACGCCGAGGATCTCCCGGAGCTCGTTCAGCGCCTGCCGGCCGACCTCGCCCATCAGCTTGGCGCTCTGCGCCGCCTTCTGCGGGTCCTTGGCCGCGATCCGCTCCAGCGCCCCCGCGTGCACCACCATCAGGGACACCCGGTGCGCCACCACGTCGTGCATCTCCCGGGCGATCCGGGTGCGCTCCTCCAGCCGGGCCCGGCGGGCGCGCTCCTGGGCCTGCTCGGCCAGTAGGTCCAGCTCGGCCTCGAGGCCGTGCGCGCGGTCCTTCAGCGAGTCGATCAGCCGTCGCCGCGCGCCCACGTACAGGCCGGTCACCACCGGCGGGACGGTCAGGCCGACGGCGACCAGGACGGCTATCAGCACCTGCCCCCAGAGCGGCGGCTCCTCCACCACGGCGTCGCCGGGCGTGAGCATCGAGACCATCATCACGGCGACGGCCTCGGCGAAGGCCAGCGCGGACAGCGACACCACCCGCCAGCGGCGCGAGGGCCACTCCCAGGTCTCCGCCAGGGTGTACAGCGACACCACCAGCAGCAGCACGCCGAGCATCCCGGGCATCGCCACCAGGGTCACCAGCACCGGAACGGCCGGCCAGCGGCGGCGCAGCACCAGCGATCCGCCCGCCAGCGCGCCGAGCAGTGCGAGGCCGGCCACGGCCGTGGAGCTCAGGTGCACCCGGGCGGAGAGGAAGGCGATCGTGCTCAGCGCGCACTCCAGCGCCGCGAGCACCGCCAGCCCGATGTCCAGGAGGGCGCTGCGCGGCCGCTTCCACCACCAGAACGACCGGACCGGCGCGCGCTCCCCAGGCGACTTGCTCATGGCCGACAGCCTAAGCGGCAACCCCGTCCCCTCCCCACCGGGATTCTCCCCGACACCCGACCGAGCCCTTCAGTGGTCCAGACCACAGGTCGATTTCGGTGAGACTGTCCGCCATCCGGCCACCTCGCGGACAGCGACCGCCCCGACACCTATGCTGGTCGCGTCGGACAGCGCGGTCCGCACGCGTCACACCCGCCCCACGCGGACGGGACTCCTGACGATGAGCCGTTGCCGAACCCCACCACCTCAGGGAGCCAGCCGTGACCGCTCCGGTCCCCACTCCGGCGGACAGCCCCACCGTCGGCGCCGCCGGCCCAGTCGCCGACAACTCGGCCCTGCGTGCGGACATCCGCCGCCTCGGCGACCTGCTCGGCGAGACGCTGGTCCGCCAGGAGGGCCCCCAGCTGCTGGGCCTGGTCGAACAGGTCCGCCTGCTCAGCCGCACCGACGGCGAGGCCACCGCCGAACTGCTCTCCGACATCGACCTGGACACCGCGGCCAAGCTGGTCCGCGCGTTCTCCACGTACTTCCACCTCGCCAACGTCACCGAGCAGGTGCACCGCGGCCGCGAGTTCGCCACCCGCCGCGCCCGGGAAGGCTCCCTGCTCGCCCAGACCGCCGACCAGCTCGCCGACGCGGACCCCAAGCACCTCGAGGACACCCTCGCCCACCTCGCGGTCCGCCCGGTCTTCACCGCGCACCCGACCGAGGCCGCCCGCCGCAGCGTCCTCAACAAGCTGCGCCGCATCGGCGAACTCCTCGACCGCATCCACCGCGAGGAGATCGCCGCCGGCCTCTCCCACGCCGACCGCGCCCGCACCACCAGCGCCCGCCGCCAGGCCGACCGCCGGCTCGCCGAGGTCATCGACCTGCTCTGGCAGACCGACGAGCTCCGCATCGCCCGCCCCGAGCCCACCGACGAGGCCCGCAACGCCGTCTACTACCTGGACGAGCTCTACCGCGACGCCGTCCCGGAGGTCCTGGAGGAGCTGCACGAGGAGCTCGGCCGGGTCGGCCTGACCCTGCCCGAGGGCGTCCGCCCGCTCACCTTCGGCACCTGGATCGGCGGCGACCGCGACGGCAACCCCAACGTCACCCCGCAGGTCACCTGGGACGTCCTCAACCTCCAGCACGAGTACGGCATCATGGACGCCCTGGCCGCCGTCGACGACCTGCGCGGCACCCTCTCCACCTCCGAGCGGCTGGCCGGCGCCTCCGTCGAACTGCTCGCCTCGCTCAACGACGACCTGCACCGGCTCCCCGAACTCAGCCCCCGCTACAAGCGGATGAACGCCGAGGAGCCCTACCGGCTGAAGGCCACCTGCGTCCGGCTCAAGCTGGAGAACACCCGCGAGCGCCTCGCCCAGGGCACCCCGCACGTCCAGGGCCGCGACTACCTCGGCACCCGCGAACTCATCACCGACCTGCGGCTCATCCAGGACTCCCTGCGCGCCCACCGCGGCGAACTCATCGCCGACGGCCGGCTCGCCCGCGCGATCCGCACCATCGAGGCCTTCGGCCTGCAGCTCGCCACCATGGACGTCCGCGAGCACGCCGAGGCCCACCACCACGCCCTCGGCCAGCTCTTCGACCGCCTCGGCGAGGAGGCCTGGCGCTACGCGGACATGCCGCGCGAGTACCGGCAGAAGCTGCTCGCCAAGGAGCTCCGCTCGCGCCGTCCGCTCGCCCCCACCCCGGCCCCGCTGGACGCCGCCGGCACCAAGACCCTCGGCGTCTTCAACACCATCCGCGAGGGCTTCGAGCGCTTCGGCGACGAGATCGTCGAGAGCTACATCATCTCGATGTGCCAGGGCGCCGACGACGTCTTCGCCGCCACCGTGCTGGCCCGCGAGGCCGGCCTGGTCGACCTGCACGCCGGCATCGCCAAGATCGGCATCGTGCCGCTGCTGGAGACCACCGAGGAGCTCCAGAAGGCCGACCTCATCCTCGACGAGATGCTGTCGGACCCCTCCTACCGGCTGCTCGTCTCGCTGCGCGGCGACGTCCAGGAGGTCATGCTCGGCTACTCCGACTCCTCCAAGTTCGGCGGCATCACCACCTCCCAGTGGGAGATCCACCGCGCCCAGCGCCGGCTGCGCGACGTCGCCCACCGCTACGGCATCCGGCTGCGCCTCTTCCACGGCCGCGGCGGCACCGTCGGCCGCGGCGGCGGCCCCTCGCACGAGGCCATCCTGGCCCAGCCCTGGGGCACCCTGGAGGGCGAGATCAAGGTCACCGAGCAGGGCGAGGTCATCTCCGACAAGTACCTGCTCCCCTCCCTCGCCCGGGAGAACCTGGAGCTGACCATCTCCGCCACCCTCTCCGCCTCCGCGCTGCACACCGCCCCGCGCCAGGCCCCCGAGGAACTGGCCCGCTGGGACGCCGCGATGGACCAGGTCTCCGAGGCCGCCCACACCGCCTACCGCACCCTGGTCGAGCAGGACGACCTGCCGAAGTACTTCTTCGCGGCCACCCCGGTCGACCAGCTGGCCTCGCTGCACCTGGGCTCCCGCCCGTCCCGCCGCCCCGACTCCGGCGCCGGCCTCGACGGCCTGCGGGCCATCCCGTGGGTCTTCGGCTGGACGCAGTCCCGCCAGATCGTCCCCGGCTGGTTCGGCGTCGGCTCCGGCCTCGCCGCGGCCCGCGCGGCCGGCCTCGGCGACGTGCTCGACGAGATGTACGGCCAGTGGCACTTCTTCCGCAACTTCCTGTCCAACGTCGCCATGACGCTGGCCAAGACCGACCTGCGGATCGCCCGCCACTACGTCGAGCAGCTGGTGCCCGCCGAGCTGCACCACGTCTTCGACCAGATCGTCGCCGAGCACGAGCTCACCCTGCGCGAGGTGCTCCGGCTCACCGGCGAGGGCGAGCTGCTGGAGCACAACCCGGTGCTCAAGCAGACCTTCACCGTCCGCGACGCCTACCTCGACCCGATCTCCTACCTCCAGGTCGCGCTGCTGCGCCGCCAGCGCGAGGAGGTCGCGGCCGGCCGCACCGAGGACCCGCTGCGCGCCCGCGCGCTGCTGCTCACCGTCAACGGCATCGCCGCCGGCCTGCGCAACACCGGCTGACGACGGGCACGACGCAGGGGCCGCCGGCACGGTGCCGGCGGCCCCTCCGTCGTTCCGAACCGCCCGTCAGCCCGTCAGGACGACCTCGGCCACCCGCGAGCCGTACCGGGCGAGGATGTCGGCCCGGGCACTCTCCGGCCGCGCGACGTCCACCCGCACGCCGGCACCGTCGTTGCAGACCTGGGTCGAGACGATCTCCACCCCGCGGTCCTTCCAGTAGCCGGTGCCCTCCTCGGTGATGCGCTGCGCCAGCGCGGACAGCTCCGCCCTGGTGCCGACGGCGTCCCGGAACTCCAGCCGCACCTTCGTCGCGTCCACCCGGGCCCGCGCGGCCCGGTCGAAGTCGCTCCCGGGCTTGCGCATCACGTAGAGCGTGTGGGTGGCCTGGTCGCTGCAGGCGCCGAAGTACTGGTCCCGGTACGGGCCGACGGCCAGCTCCGCGACCGCCCGGGCCGCCTGGAAGAGGTCCGGGTCGATCGGGAAGCCGCCCACCGGCCGGAAGGCCGGCGACGCGTGCCCCGAGGGCTCGGAGGTGACCGTGCCGAAGGTCCAGGTCCGGCCGGTCGGCAACCCGGTGAACGGCATCCCCGAGGACGGCGCCCCGGACGAGGGCGCCCCGGTGGACGGCAGGCCGGACGAGGGCGCACCCGTGGACGGCAGGCCCGTGAACGGCACCCCGGACGAGGACGCCCCCGTCGAGGGCAGGCCCGTGGACGGCAGGCCCGACGGGAAGCCCGAGGGCCCGCCCGAGGACGCCGACGACCCCGGTGAGCCCTGCCCCGCGGGCGGCCGCGGCGGCGTCCAGCCCGGCGTCCGCAGCGAGGTCGGACCGGCCGTGCACCCGTAGATCGGGCCCGCCGCCGCCCAGTCCCCCCCGTCCGCCGCGCCGGTCGCCGCGCCCGACGGGGGCCCGCTAGACGGCCCGCCCACGGGGTGTGCCGCCCCGGCGCCGCCGCCCAGCTGGCTGAGCGCCCCGACCCCCAGCACCACTGCCACCACGGCCGCCGCCCCGCGCAGCGCGGTCAGCCGCCGTGCCCGCCGCCGCCCGGCCTCCCGCAGCCCGGCCAGCGGCGGGATCCCGCCCACCGCCCCGGCCCGTGCCCCGAGCCGGACGACCAGCTCCTCCTCGAACCCGTCCTGCCGCTCAGCCGCCATGCCCCACCATCTCCCTCGCCGGTGCCAGCTCCTCGCGAAGCGCTCTCATCGCCCGCGCCAGGTGCGTCTTCGCCGTGGCCACCGAGCACCCCAGCTCCTGGGCGACCTGCGCCACCGGCAGGTCGACGTAGTAGCGCAGCACCACCACGGCCCGCTGACGCGGCGGCAGCGCCCGCAGCGCCGCCGCGAGGCGTTCGTCCCGCTCGGCCGCCGGCGTGTCCGGGGCGTCCGGCAGCACGGGCGTGAGCACCTCCCGCCGGGTCCGCCGCCAGCGCGACACGTGGGTGCGGACCATCGCCGTCCGGACGTACCCCTCGGCCGCCCCCGGGTCCCGGATCGTCGACCGTTTCGGGTAGACCCGGGCCAGCGCGTCGTGCAGCAGGTCCCGGGCGTCGTGGACGTCCCCGGTGATCAGGTAGGCCCCGCGCAGCAGAGCCTGGTACCGCGCCGAGACGAACTCGTCGAAGTGGTCGGATCCGGTGCCCCCCGGGCGCATCGATTCGCGCTTCATACCCCCAGGACGCCCCCGGCCCCGGAAACGGATGACAGGACGGGCCACCGGACCGGTGACCGGACGGATCACCGGACGGATCACCGGACGGATCACCGGACGACGAAGGGCCGGCGCCCACGGGTGTGGACACCGGCCCGAAGCCGTTCGTTCGTCGCTGCTCGGTCCGTCGCTGCTCGGTCCGTCGCTACTCGGCGGGCTCGCCCGCGCGGCGGCGCTTCAGCCACAGCGCCGCACCGCCGGCCACGACCACCAGGCCGCCGCCGACCGCGAGCAGGCCGGCGTCCGGGCCCATGGACTCGCCGAGCACCGGCGCGAACTGGGCCGCCGCCGGTTCCGGAGTGACGCCCGGGTCCGGTTCCGCCACCGGGTCGGCGTGCGCCAGCTGCGCACCGCCGGACAGCAGCACTCCGGCCGCCCCCAGCGCACCGGCCGTACCGACCCTTCGTCCGAGCTGCTTCAGCCGGACCACCCGGATCCGCCGCAGTCGGCGGACCGGACGCAAACTCCGCATCGAGAACTCCCCAGGACTCGCTCGCGTACCGGTCACCGACGCTATCCGATCCCGCACAGGGTTCTCACACCTAATCAGGTTTGGCCGTCAAGCGTTGTACGACTGTTGCGTACCTCGACGAATCCCCGACCCCCGCTCAGGAGTTGTAGGTGCCCTGGGCCCGCTCCAGCCCCTCGGAGAGCAGTGCCTCCACCGCGTCCGCCGAGCGGTCCACGAACCACTCGAGCTCCTTGCGCTCGGTGGCGGAGAAGTCCTTCAGCACGAAGTCCGCGACGTCCATCCGGCCGGGCGGCCGACCGATCCCGCAGCGCACCCGGTGGTAGTCCGGCCCCAGCGACTTGGTGATCGACTTCAGCCCGTTGTGGCCGTTGTCCCCGCCGCCCAGCTTGAGCCGCAGCGCCGCGTAGTCCACGTCCAGCTCGTCGTGGACGGCGATCAGTGCCGAGGCCGGCACCTTGTAGAAGTCCCGCAGCGCCGTCACCGGCCCGCCGGAGAGGTTCATGAACGACATCGGCTTGGCCAGCACCACCCGCTTGCCCGCCAGCCGCCCCTCGGCCACCTGGGCCCGGCTCTTGTGCGCCTTGAACCTGGCACCGATCCGCTCGGCCAGCAGGTCGACCACCATGAACCCGATGTTGTGCCGGTTCCGGGCGTACTGCTCGCCCGGATTGCCCAGCCCCACCACGAGCCAGGGGCCCTCGTACCCGTCCGTCATTGCTCGCTCCTCGTCCTCGCGCTCGACGTCATCTTCCCGGACGCACCGCTGCCCCGGTCGCTCCGACGGGAGCGACCGGGGCAGCGGTCCGTGCGATCAGCGCGAGGCTCAGGCCTCGGCGCCCTCGGCCTCGGCGGTCTCCTCGGCCGGGGCGGCCTGGGCGGCGATGACCTGCAGCACGACGGCGTCGGCGTCGACGGCCAGGGTGACGCCGGCCGGCAGGGTGATGTCCTTGGCGAGCACCGAGGCGCCGGCCTCGAGGCCGGCGACCGAGACGGTGACCGACTCGGGCAGGTGGGTGGCCTCGGCCTCGATCGGCAGGGCCTGCAGGACGTGCTCGAGCAGGTTGCCGCCGGGGGCCAGCTCGCCCTCGGTGTGGACGGGGATCTCGACGGTGACCTTCTCGCCGCGCTTCACGAGGAGCAGGTCGACGTGCTCGATGGTGCGCTTGATGGCCTCGCGCTGGACGGCCTTGGGGAGGACGTACTCGTCCTTGCCCTCGATCGGGACGACCAGCAGGGCGTTCGGGGTCTTCAGGGCCATCATCAGGTCGTGGCCGGGCAGGTTCAGGTGAACCGGGGCGTGGCCGTGGCCGTAGACGACACCGGGGACGAAGCCGGCACGGCGGGCGCGACGGGCGGCACCCTTGCCGAACTCGGAACGGGTCTCAGCGGCAAGGCGGATCTCGGACACGACTGCACTCCTCGTGAAGACTGGCGCGGGGGTGCAGGCAACGCGAAAAACCGCCGGGACCACACCCTCAGTACGTTCGGGGGTCACTCGGCGGTTACGGCCTCTGCCGGCGGATCGGGATCCGGCCGGCAGCGCGTCGATCACGGAGCGGGCACCCGGCAAGCAGGCGCACGGCATCCCTCGCCGAGCAGTTTCACGAGTCTAACCGCTCCTGCCGCCTCCCGTGAAATCGGCGGCGGCCCCGGTCCGATCCGGACCGGGGCCGCCGCCGCGGGGCGTCGTCGGTGCACGCCCCCGAAGGTCAGTGCACGCCCTCGAAGAGGCTGGTGACCGAGCCCTCCTCGAACACCTCGCGGATCGCGGCCGCGATCGACGGGGCGATGGAGAGCGTGGTGATCTTGTCCAGCTGCAGCTGCGCCGGGGTGGGCAGCGTGTTGGTGAAGACGAACTCGCTGACCCGAGAGTTCTTCAGCCGGTCCGCGGCCGGGCCGGAGAGCACGCCGTGGGTGGCCGCCACCAGGACGTCGGCCGCGCCGTTCTCGAAGAGCGCGTCGGCCGCGGCGCAGATCGTGCCGGCGGTGTCGATCATGTCGTCGACCAGGACGCAGACCCGGTCCTTGACGTCACCGACGACCTCGGCCGACAGGATGGTGTTGGCCTGGGTCATGTCGCGGCGCTTGTGGATGATCGCCAGCGGCGCGTCCAGCCGGTCGCACCACTGGTCGGCGACCTTCACCCGGCCGGCGTCCGGCGAGACGATGGTGAGCTTGTCGCGGTCGACCCGCTCGCCCACGTAGTCCGCCAGCATCGGCAGCGCGAACAGGTGGTCCACCGGGCCGTCGAAGAAGCCCTGGATCTGCGCGGTGTGCAGGTCCACGGCCATCAGGCGGTCGGCGCCGGCCTGGCGCAGCAGGTCGGCGACCAGGCGCGCCGAGATCGGCTCGCGGCCCAGGTGCTTCTTGTCCTGGCGGGCGTACCCGTAGAACGGCAGGATCGCGGTGATGCTCCGGGCGGAGGCCCGCTTCAGAGCATCGATCATGATCAGCTGTTCCATGATCCACTGGTTGATGGGAGCCGTGTGGCTCTGCATCACGAAGCAGTCCGCGCCGCGCGCCGACTCCAGGAAGCGGACGTAGATCTCGCCGTTCGCGAAGTCCAGGGCCTTGGTCGGGACCAGTTCGGTCTCCAGCGCCGCGGCCACCTCCCTCGCCAGCTCCGGGTGGGCACGGCCGGAGAAGAGCTTGAGCTTCTTCTCACCCGACGTCGTGATCCCGCTCACTGCACCGTCTCCTCGCGTTGCGGACGCTGAATCCCGTGACCCCGTGCGGGCAGGCGCAGCCCGCTCGCAGATGGGGTCGGGGAATTGTCGGTACGCCTGGACACGGGCGGTAAGCCCAGTGGCGCACGTATGTCCCCAAGGTTACGCGCCCACGCAGAAACCGTCCGCCCCGGGACCGCCCCTCGGACTCCCGGCGGCCCGGTCAGGCCTCCGCGGACCCGTCCGCCCCGGCCTCGGCGTCCCCGCCGTTCGCGGCGTGCGCCGCCTGGGCGGACGCCGTCCCGGGGCGCCGGCGCTCGACCCAGCCCTCGACGTTGCGCTGCTGCGCCCGGCTCACGCCGAGCGCACCCGCCGGGACGTCGTTGATGATGACGGAGCCGGCCGCGGTGTACGCGCCGTCGCCGATGGTCACCGGGGCGATGAACATGTTGTCCGAGCCGGTGCGGCAGTGGGCGCCGATCACCGTGCGGTGCTTGTTCACGCCGTCGTAGTTCACGGTCACCGAGGCCGCGCCGACGTTGGTGCCCTCGCCGATGGTGGCGTCGCCGATGTAGGAGAGGTGCGGCACCTTGGCGCCCTCGCCCAGCTCGGAGTTCTTCACCTCGACGTAGGTGCCGACCTTCGCCTTGCGGGCCAGCTTCGCCCCCGGCCGCAGGTAGGCGTACGGGCCGGCGGTGGCCAGCTCGCCCACCTCGGCGCGGTCGGCCGTGGTGTTGCTCACACGGGCGCCGGCACCGACCAGGGTGTCCCGGAGCGTGGAGTTCGGGCCCACCTCGCAGCCCTCGCCCAGGTGGGTGGCGCCCTGCAGCTGGGTGTTGGGCAGCACCACCGCGTCCGGCTCGTAGGTCACCTGCACGTCGAACCAGGTGGTCGCCGGGTCCAGCACGGTGACGCCGGCGCGCATCGCGCGCTCCAGCAGGCGGTCGTTCAGCAGCCGGCGGGCCTGCGCGAGCTGGACCCGGTCGTTGATGCCCAGGATGTCGCGGTGGTCCTCCGCGACCACGGCGCCGACCCGGTGCCCGGCCTTGCGCAGGATCTCCAGGGTGTCGGTGAGGTACTCCTCGCCCTGGGAGTTGTCCGTGGTCAGCTCCGCCAGCGCCTCGGCCAGCAGCTTGGCGTCGAAGGCGAAGACGCCGGAGTTGATCTCGGCGATGCTCCGCTGGGTGGTGGTGGCGTCCCGCTCCTCGACGATCGAGGCGACCGAACCGTCCTCGTCCCGCAGGATCCGCCCGTAGCCGAAGGGCTCCGGCACGACGGCCGTCAGCACGGTGACGCCGTTCTGCTGGTCGCCGTGCGCCTTCGCCAGCCGGCGCAGCGTCTCCCCGGTCAGCAGCGGCGAGTCGCCGGCCGTGATGATGACGGTGCCGTCCAGCACCACGCCGTCGGCGGCCAGCGCCTCCAGCGCCGTCCGCACGGCGTGCCCGGTGCCGTTCTGCTCGTGCTGCACGGCGGTGCGCACGCCCCCGTAGTGCGCCGCCAGGTGCTCCTCGACCTGCTCCCGCTGGTGCCCGACGACCACGACCAGCTGCCCGGGCGTCAGTTCTCCGGCCGCCGAGACCGCGTGACCCACCAACGAGCGGCCGCACACCTCGTGCAGCACCTTGGGCAGCTTGTTCGACTTCATCCGGGTCCCGCCACCGGCGGCGAGCACGACAACGGCGGCAAGCGAATTGGCACCCATGCGGGGAGGCTCCTCAGTCGGTTCACAGAGAGGGCAGAGCAGCCCGGCCCGGACCCAGGCCGGTCGCCATTCGCACAGTCCGCCGAGCAGCACCGACAATACCGGCGGGTGGGGGGAACACCCGAACCAGAGGCGTGCAGAGGCTCCGCCGCTAGGATTCGAACCCAGACAAAGGCCTCCAAAGGGCCCTGTGCTGCCATTACACCACGGCGGATGGCTGTTCAGACCCTACCCGAGTCGCCCCGGCCGTGGGTATCAACTGCCCCGATCCGCAAGCCCGGATCCGGCCCCTCCGGCCGGGCCGCTCGAACGCCCCGGGCGTGACGGTTCATCCATCCAGTCGGGTGAATTCACTCAAGCGCCGTGCGGCGGTGCGTTCCCTTCGCCGCGGCGCGCAACCTACGATGCCGTAGGTTACGCGAACGTAGGATCCGCTCCTCTCCCGTTCAGGGACGCCGCAAAGGGACGCCCATGACCATCCAGGCCGGCGAGGCGCGCGCGGGGGCCGCCGCGCTTCCCCCCCACTCCGCCGATTCGCCCGACGCCGCCGACACCTCCGGAGCCTCCGCCACCCGACTGTCCGCCACCCGCGGCGGGGAGAAGCAGGGCTTCGCCGAGCGCCTGGCGCTCGGCCTGTTCATCGCCCTGCCGTTCGCCGCACTGCTGGCCGCCGTCCCGGTGGCCTGGGGTCGGGGCCTGGGGTGGACCGACGCGGCGATCACCGTCGTCATGTACTTCCTCACCTGCCACGGCATCACCGTGGGTTACCACCGCTACTTCACCCACGGCGCCTTCAAGGCCAACCGCGCGGTGCGGCTCGCCCTCGCCGTCGCCGGCAGCCTGGCGGTCGAGGGCCCGCTGGTGCGCTGGGTGGCCGACCACCGCAAGCACCACCGGTACAGCGACAAGGACGGCGACCCGCACTCGCCGTGGCGCTACGGCGAGAGCGTCCCGGCCCTGCTCAAGGGCCTCTGGTGGGCGCACATGGGCTGGATGTTCGACGAGGAGCAGACCCCGCAGCTCAAGTACGCGCCGGACCTCGTCCGCGACCCGGCCATAAGGCGGATCTCCCGGCTGTTCTGGCTCTGGACCACGATCTCGCTGCTGCTGCCCGCGCTGGTCGGCGGCCTGGTGACGCTCTCCTGGTCGGGTGCGCTGTCCGCCTTCTTCTGGGGGTCGCTGGTCCGGGTGGCGCTGCTGCACCACGTCACCTGGTCGATCAACTCGATCTGCCACGCCGTCGGGCGGCGCCCGTTCCGCTCGCGGGACCGCTCGGGCAACGTCTGGTGGCTGGCCGTGCTCTCCTGCGGCGAGTCCTGGCACAACCTGCACCACGCGGACCCGACCTCGGCCCGGCACGGCGTCCTGCGTGGGCAGATCGACTCCTCGGCCCGGCTGATCCGGTGGTTCGAGCTGGCCGGCTGGGTCCGCGACGTCCGCTGGCCGGACGCGCAGCGGATCGCCGCCCGCCGCGCCGCATGAGGCCACGCTTCCAGCATGATGTAGGGGTGAACGGGAGCAGCGCAGACAGCACAGGCGGCCACCAGAGCACGCGGACGGACGCGGCGCCGGCCCGTCCGCGGCCCGCTGCACCGGCGGGCGAGGGCGCCCAGGGGGGCGCGCCCGCCCCGCGCCGCCGCGGCGCGCGCGTCCGGATGACCGGGAAGCAGCGCCGGGAACAGCTGCTGGAGATCGGCCGGACGGTGTTCGCGGAGCGCGGCTACGACGGCACCTCGGTGGAGGAGATCGCCGAGCGGGCCGGGGTGTCGAAGCCGGTGGTCTACGAGCACTTCGGCGGCAAGGAGGGGCTGTACGCGGTGGTGGTCGACCGCGAGATGCAGCTGCTGCTCGACATGGTGACCGGGGCGCTGACCGGCGGGCACTCCCGCGAGCTGCTGGAACAGGCCGCCTTCGCGCTGATGGACTACATCGACACCTCGACGGACGGCTTCCGGATCCTGGTCCGGGACTCCCCGGTCGCCCAGTCCACCGGCACCTTCGCCTCGCTGATCAGCGACATCGCGACCCAGGTGGAGGACATCCTCGGCCTGGAGTTCAAGTCCCGCGGCTTCGACGCCCGGCTGGCCCCGATGTACTCGCAGATGCTGGTCGGCATGGTGGCGCTGACCGGGCAGTGGTGGCTGGAGGTCCGCAAGCCGGACAAGGCGCAGGTGGCGGCCCACCTGGTGAACCTGGCCTGGCACGGGCTGGAGGGGCTGGAGCGGCACCCCAAGCTGGTCGGCGACCGCAAGGGCTGAGCCCGGAAGGACCGGGGCCGGAAGGACCGGGGCCGGAAGGGCCGAGCCCTTCGCCGCCCGGCCGTCGGCGCCGGCGTCCCGGTGCTCGGCGCCGCCCCCTCAGCGCCGCCCCCTCAGCGCCGCACCCCGACCGCGAAGATCCGCCGGAACGGGAAGACGGTGCCGTGCGGTCCGGCCGGATAGGCCTCGCGCAGCAGCGCCCCGTACTCGGCCAGGAAGGCGGCCCGGCGGGCCGGGTCGGTGAGCACGGAGAGCACGGGGCGCAGGGCGCTGCCCTTGACCCAGTCGAGGACGGGGTCCGGTCCGGGCAGCAGGGTCAGGTAGGTGGTCTCCCAGACGTCCGGGAGGCAGTCGGCGGCGGCGAGGGCGTCCAGGTACCGCCCGGGCGGGTGGACCCCGGCCCGGACGGCCCCGTCGCCGAGGGCGTCCTGCCAGCGGGGGCTGCGGCGGAGCTCGGCGAGCAGCGTGTGACTGGGGGCGTCGAAGTTGCCGGGGACCTGCAGCGCGACGGCGCCGCCGGGGCACAGGGCGGCGGCCCAGCGGCCGACCAGCCCGAGGTGTCCGTCGATCCACTGCAGGGTGGCGTTGGAGACGATCAGGTCGGGTGCGGCCGGGGCCGGGTCGTAGTGGCGGGCGTCGGCGAGCAGGTAGTCGGCGGTGGGTTCACCGTCGGCGCGGGCGGCGGCCAGCATCTCGGCGGAGCTGTCCAGGCCGGTGAGCCGGGCGTGCGGCCAGCGTTCGCGCAGGACGGCGGTGGAGTTGCCGGGTCCGCAGCCGATGTCCAGGACGACAGGGTCGTCATGGTTCGGGAGGGCGGGGACGCGGGCGAGCAGGTCGCGCAGCGGGCGGGTGCGTTCGTCGGCGAAGCGCAGGTACTGCGCCGGGTCCCAGACGGGGGTGGTCATGGTTCACCTCGCAGGTATCTCGACATCAAGATATCTCGGAGCCAGTGTGTCGGCACATTTCTCGATGTCAAGAGACTTCACATCGACACATCCACCGATACACTGATCGTCATGGAGGACGAGGTCGACAGGCTGGTCGCAGCGTGGCGCCGGGAGCGCCCCGACCTCGACGTGGAGCCGCTGGAGGTGCTCAGCCGGGTCAGCCGGCTCGCCCGCCACCTCGACCGCGCCCGCCGCACCGCCTTCGCCGAGCACGGGCTGGAGCCCTGGGAGTTCGACGTCCTGACCGCCCTGCGGCGCGCCGGATCCCCCTACCAGCTCTCCCCCGGCCAACTGCTCACCCAGACCCTGGTCACCTCCGGCACCATGACCAACCGGATCGACCGCCTCACCGGCAAGGGCCTGGTCAAGCGCCTGCCCGACCCGGACGACCGGCGCGGCGTCCTGGTCCGCCTCACCGACGACGGCCGCGACCGCGCCGACCAGGCGCTCGCCGGACTCCTCGCGCACGAGCGCGAACTCCTCGCCCAGCTCACCTCCGGCCAGCAGGGCGAACTCGCGGCCCTACTGCGGCAGCTGGTCGCACCGTTCGACAACATCCCGGGCTAGCCCGACCCCCGGGGCCGCCCCCACGCCCCCTGCGCTGATGCCGGTCGCCCGTCGCCGTTCGCCCGTCGTCCGTCACCCGTCACCCGTCGCCCGGGCCTCAGGGCCGGTCCACCGAGGACGCCACCGACGGCGGCGCGGGCGCAGCCGGCTCCGCGGGGCTCACCCCCGCCCGGCGGGCCACCGCCACCGCGGCCAGCGTGGAGTGCACCCCGAGCTTGCCCAGTACGTTCTGCATGTGGGTCCGGACGGTGTGCGGCGACAGGTAGAGCCGCTCGGCGACGGCCTGCCGGCCCAGACCGGCGACCATGCAGCGCAGGATCTGCTTCTCCCGCGGGGTGAGGGTGTCCACCAGCCGCTCGCTCTCGGTGCGGTCGCGCCGGGCGGTGGTCAGCTCCCGGATCACCCCGGTCAGCAGCGCGGGCGGCAGGTGGGTCTCGTCCCGCAGCACCCCACGTACCACCGCGAGCAGCCGGGCCAGCGAACTCTCCTTGGCCACCCAGCCGGTGGCGCCCGCGTGCAGGGCCCGGGCGGCCCGGTGCGGGTCGTCCGCGACGGCGAGCACCACGGCGCGCAGGCCGGGGTGCGCGCGGCGCAGCCGGGCCAGCAGGGTGATGCCGTCGGGCGGCGGGGCGGCGGACCGGAGCTGGTCCCCGCGGTGGGCGTCGAGCGCACGCACCTCCGCCCCGCGTAGGTCCGTTCCCCGCAGGTCCGTTCCCCGCGGATCCCGGCCGCGGGCGTCCGGGCGCAGCAGGTCCACCGGCGGCGTGGCCGGGCGGCGCGACGGCGGGACGACCGGGGCCGGCCGGCGCCGGGCCGCCTCGGCCGGGTCCGGTCCGGGGCGCCGTCGGACACCGGACGCCGCCCCCTCGCTGCCCAGGTCGGCGTCGATCAGCACCACCTCGAAGGCCCGCCCCTCGGCGGCGGCGCGCTCCAGCGCCCGCTCGGCGGCCGCCGCACTGCCGGCGGCCCCCACCTCCACGTCGGGCTCGGCGGCGAGCGCCGCGGCCAGTGCCTCGGCGAAGATCCGGTGGTCGTCGACCACCAGGACGCGGATCCGCCCCATCGTCCCTACCCCCCTGCTCAGACCGGCCGAGCCCGGGGGCGGGGACCGGTCCGGCGCCCGCGCTCCGGGTCCTCGCTCCGCCCGCCCACCGGTGACCGGTGCAGCCGAAAAGGGCGCCGGCCCCCACCGGTACCGCATTCAGCGTACGGGCCGGGAATCCCCCTCGTGGCGGTTCGGTGAAGTTTCGTCAGGAGGTGCGTGCGCGGCGCGCAGCGCACCGCACACGCCCGGGGGCGCGGCCGCAGGAGGCCGCGACGTCCCCGGACGCACCGCGGCGCCGCCCCCGGAACGTCCGGGAACGGCGCCGCGCGGCCGGGCTCCGGCCTACTGGCCGTTCTTCGCCAGGGTGAACGTCCAGGCGTCCGAGACGATGTCGTCCAGGTTCGGGCGGCGCGGCGTCCAGCCCAGGGCCTCGTGGGCGCGGGCGGCCGAGGCCACCAGCACCGCCGGGTCGCCGGCCCGGCGGGCGGCCACCTGCACCGGGATCTCGCGGCCGGTGACGCGCTTGACCGACTCGATCACCTCGCGCACCGAGAAGCCGCTGCCGTTGCCCAGGTTGCAGATCAGGTGCTCGCCCGGCTTGGCGGCGTCCAGCGCGAGCAGGTGCGCGTCGGCCAGGTCCGCGACGTGGATGTAGTCGCGGATGCAGGTGCCGTCCGGGGTCGGGTAGTCGTCGCCGTACACCGCGATGTGCGGGCGCTGGCCGAGCGCCGCCTGGAAGACCAGCGGGATCAGGTGCGACTCGGGGTCGTGCCGCTCGCCGTAGGCACCGTACGCGCCGGCCACGTTGAAGTAGCGCAGCGAGACGGCGGCCAGGCCGTGCGCGACGGCCTCGCTGGTGATCATGTGGTCCATGGCGAGCTTGGTGGCGCCGTAGGTGTTGGTCGGCGAGGTCCGGGCGGTCTCGGCGATCGGCACGACCTCCGGCTCGCCGTAGACGGCGGCGGTGGAGGAGAACACCAGCTTGCGCACACCCGCCTCGCGCATCGCGGTGACCAGCTCCAGCGAACCGGCGACGTTGTTGCGCCAGTACTTCTCCGGGTCCACGACCGACTCGCCCACCTGCGAGGAGGCGGCGAAGTGCAGCACCCCGTCGAAGGAGCCGTCCAGCACCTTGCCGGCGTCCTGGATCCGACCCTCGACGAACTCGGCACCGGCCGGGACGCCCTCGCGGAAACCGGTGGAGAGGTCGTCCAGGACGGTCACCTGGTGCCCCGCCTCCAGCAGGTGGGCGGCCACCACGCTGCCGACGTATCCGGCGCCACCCGTGACCAGGTACTTACTCATGATGGGACCTCCAGCGGGCGATGGCCCCGCGCGATCGGCGGCGGCCATCGATGACGTGCGTACGACTGGGGCTATTCTCCCTGCCCGCCGGGGGTGCTCCGGACCACGCGGGCCGGCCCGCTCCCGACGGCCCGCCGGCCGCTCCCCCGCCGATGCCGACACGGCCCCGGTGCCGCGCCTGCGCCGCCCCCGCACCGCCCGGAGCCGGCCCCTCGTCGACCCTGTGCGACCCGGTCCGGCCGCGACGGCCGTCGGCTCAGCCCGCCGCCATCCGATCCAGCAGCCCGGTGCGGGCCGCCACCGCGGCCGCCTCCAGCCTGGTCCGCGCACCGAGCTTCATCAGCACCCGCTGGACGTGCGTCCGGGCGGTGCTCGCGGCGATCCGCATCCCGGCGGCGATCGCCGCGGTGTCCTCGCCGTCCGCGATCCGCGCCAGCACCTGCACCTCACGGCGGGTCAGCAGGCGCAGCAGCCGCACCGCCTCGTCGTCCGGTTCGGCGGCCGGCCGCAGCAGTTGGTCGAAGGCCCCGCGCAGCACGTCCACGGCCACCGCGGCCTCGCCCGCCCGGGCCCGGCCGATCGCCCGCTCGACCACCTCGATGCGCTCGTCACTGGGCACGTAGCCCGCCGCCCCGGCCGCGAACGCGCCCGCCACGCCGCGCAGTTCACCCACCGGCCCGAGCACGATCACGGCCACCTCCGGGCGCTCCCGGCGGATCCGCCGCAGCCCGTCGAAGGCACCCGGCTCGCCGGGCGAGGCCACGCCCAGCAGGCACACCTCCGGCCGCCGCCCGGCCACCAGATCGGCGGCGACACCGGCCGGGCAGCCGACCGCGAGCACCCGGTGCCCGCGCAACGAGAGTGCCGTCGCCAGCGCCTCGGCCAGCAGCCGGTGGTCGTCGACCACCACGAGTCGAACGCCCATGACGCCCTCCCGGTCAGGGACCGGCTCGCGCCCGCACCCCTCCGGCGGGCGGCCGATGACGCACCATCACAGCGCATTCCGTACCCGACCCGCTAGGCCACGGCGCGTCGCGGGTGCGGCGGGCCCGGGGAACGCGAAAGACCCCCGCCGTCAGGCGAGGGTCTTTCAGTGGAGCCCCCATGCGGAATCGAACCGCAGACCTTCTCCTTACCATGGAGACGCTCTACCGACTGAGCTATAGGGGCTTGCCGGGTTTTCACCGGGCCGGTCGAACAAGGAAGACATTACACGGCTGGCGACCGGAAAGGGAAATCGGCCCTGCGCGGCCGTCCGGGACAACGCCACCCGCCCCACGGACGCTCCACGGACGCCCCACGGACCGCCGCGAACCGCCGCTCCGGGTGGGCGTGGAGGCCTCCCCGGACGCTCGCGGCCGGGCCTCGGTGCGCGCACCGACGCCGGACGCCGGACGCCGAATGCCGAGCGCCGAGCGCCGAGCGCCGGACGCCGCCGACGGGACGGACCGGGATCGGGATCGGGATCGGGATCGGGCGGCGGGGTCAGGAGTCGGCGTGCCCGAGGTCGAACTCCTCGCGGGCCTCGAGCATCCGCCCGGTGCGCCGCTCCGTCCACCGGCCGATCGGGGCCAGCAGCTCGGCGAGCTCGCGGCCGAGCGGCAGCAGGTCGTAGACCACCCGCGGCGGCGTCTCCGGGAAGACCGTGCGGCGCACAAGGCCACTGCGCTCCAGGGTGCGCAGCGACTGGGTGAGCATCTTGCGGCTGACCCCGCCGATCCCGCGCTGGAGCTCCGAGAAGCGCTGCGGCCCGCAGGCGGAGAGGCTCATCAGGATCAGCATCGACCACTTGTCGGCCAGCTCCGCGAACATCCCTCGGCTGGGACAGAGCTGGGCGAAGACGTCGAGCTCCTGCCCCTGCGGCTGCGCCCGCTCCTCCTCCGGCCCTCGCCCGTCGCCCCGCGCCTGGCCCTGCTCCGCGCCGGCCGCTGCCCGGACCGCTTCCTCCGTCGTCATGTGGTCCAGGGTAGCGCCGCGGTCTCCAATCCACCCTTGGTAACCAATGGAGACTTGGTCTATATTGGAGACCGCAAGACGGACCGGGCCACGGGGCGCACACCCGCCCCCGGCCCGTACCCGGTCACGCCCTCCCGCGGCGCCGGGCCCGCCCGCACCCGTTCCGTCCCCCCGTTCC
Source organism: Kitasatospora sp. NPDC051702 (assembly GCF_040681575.1). Classification (NCBI taxonomy): domain Bacteria; kingdom Bacillati; phylum Actinomycetota; class Actinomycetes; order Kitasatosporales; family Streptomycetaceae; genus Kitasatospora; species Kitasatospora sp. NPDC051702. Next base: position 82,129 of record NZ_JBFAZB010000021.1, on the reverse strand, counting down.
GCCTTCCCACAGGAGTGCCCGCATGACCGCCATCCGCCCGACCGTCGCCCTCGCCTACCACTCCGGCTACGGCCACACCGCCGTCATCGCCGAAGCCGTCGCCCGCGGCGCGGCCGCCGGCGGCGCCGAGGTCGTCACGATCGCCGTCGACACCATCACCGACGAGCAGTGGGCCCAGCTCGACGCCGCGGACGCGATCGTCTTCGGATCCCCCACCTACATGGGCACCGCCTCCGGCGCGTTCCACGTCTTCGCCGAGGCCAGCAGCAAGCGCTGGTTCTCCGACGCCTGGCGGGACAAGGTCTCCGCGGGCTTCACCAACTCGGCCTCCAAGAGCGGCGACAAGGCCGGCACCCTGTTCTTCTTCCAGACCCTCGCCGCCCAGCACGGCATGAACTGGGTCAACCTGGGCCTCAAGCCCGGCTGGAACGCCACCACCGCCAGCGAGAACGACCTCAACCGCCTCGGCTTCTTCAACGGCGCCGCCGCCTCGACCCCCTCCGACGCCGGCCCGGAGGCCGTGCACAAGGCCGACATCGCCACCGCCGAGCACCTCGGTGAGCGCGTCGCCAAGCACACCGCCGTCGTCCTCGCCGGTCGCGCCGCCCTGGCCGCCTGACCTGCCGCGTGGAACGACGACCTCCGCGTGGGGTGACCTCGGCCTCGGGGTGATCTCCGCGTGGGGTGACCTCCCTCGGGGGTGACCTCCCTCGGGGGCGGCCGACCGCCCCGCCGTACGGCCTACGCCGCCGGGTCCGTCCCCAGGACGGGCACCCGGCGGCGTCCGCCGTCCACCGCCCCGAGTTCCGCACCACCCGTCTCCGGCAGCAGCCGCAGACACCCCAGCGCCACCGCGGCCAGCCCCGCCAGGTACCAGCCGACCGGCTGCGCCGTCCCGTACGCCTCGGTCAGCCTCGTCGCCACCAGCGGCGTCGTCGCACCGCCCACCACGCCGCCCAGGTTGTACGTCAGCGCCGCGCCCGTGTACCGCACCCGCGTCGGGAACAGCTCCGGCAGGAACGCCGCGACCGGCCCCATCAGACACCCCAGCACCACCAGCGCCCCCGCCAGCGCCACGAACATCAGCGGCCGGCGAACCGTCTCCACCAGCGGGAACAGCAGCAGCGACCACCCCGCCGCCAGGGCCGTCGCCCAGCACAGCGTCCGCCGCCGGCCCCACCCGTCACTGCGCGAGGCGCTCACCCACACCGTCGCACCCATCCCCACCGCGCCCACCAGCAACATCGACAGCACCACCGTGCTCGCCACCCCCAACCCGGTCGCCGCGTACGCCAGGGCGTACGTCGTCGTCAGGTAGAACAGCGCGTAGCCCACCGTGATCGCCCCCGCCCCCAGCACCACCGTGCGCCAGTGACCGCGCACCACCTCCACCACCGGCGCCCGCTCCCGCGGCTCGTCCGCCCGGAACAGCGGCGTCTCCTCCAGCCGCAACCGCACGAACAGCCCCACCGCCACCAGCCCCAGCGACGCCAGGAACGGCACCCGCCAGCCCCACGCTCGGAACGCCCGCTCGTCCAGGGCCAGTTGGAGCGCCAGGAACACCCCGTTCGCCAACACGAACCCGGCCGTCGGCCCCAACTGCAGGAACGCCCCGAACCGCCCCCGCCGCCCCGCCGGCGCGTTCTCCGCGATCAGCAGCGCCGCCCCGCCCCACTCCCCGCCCAGCCCCACGCCCTGGCACACCCGCAACAGCACCAGCGCCACCGGCGCCCACCAGCCCCACGACCCGAAACCCGGCAACAGGCCCACCAGCGCCGTCGACAACCCCATCAGCAGCAGGGACACCACCAACGTCGCCCGCCGGCCCACCCGGTCCCCGAAGTGCCCGAACACCACCGCCCCCAGCGGTCGTGCCAGGAAGGCCACCGCGTACACCGAGAACGCCGCCAACAGCGCCCCCACCCCGCCCAGTCCTGGAAAGAACACCGGCCCGAAGACGAGCGCCGCGGCCGTTCCGTACAGGAAGAAGTCGTAGAACTCGATCGCCGTCCCGATCAGCGCCGCAGCCGCCGCCCGCCGCAACTGCCCTGCCCGCCCGCCATCCTCCGCATCCATACCACCACCCTCACCAGCCACCACCCCCACCCACCAGCCCCCACCCGAGTGACCACGGCGCACACCCCGGCACCGCACGCCACCCCGGCTCACACCACGCCCGCCCCCGCGGAAACACCACCGTCCGGCCGCCGCACCACCCCCGACGACCGGACGGACCACCCCACCCCTCAGGCCCTACCGGCCCCCGTCCGACCCGGCGGCCGCCCTACGCCGCCGCACCACGACGAACACCACACCGGCCACCAGCACCAGCCCGGCCACCACGGCGGCCACGACCGGCAGCGTGCTTCCGGAGCCACCCGACGCGTCCACGGCCTTCGGCTCCGACGTGGGCACCGGAGTGGGCGCCGCCGCAGGCGCGTTGCCCGCGCTCGGGGCAGCAGCCGAAGCGGACGCCCCCGGGGCCGTGGCGGACGGAGTCACCGAGGGAGTCGGTGCGGCCGACGGCGCGGCGGTCGCAGCCGGGACCGGGGACACGTCCGCCGGACCCGGGTCCCCGGGGTCCGTCAGCGCGATCCGCGGACGCACCGTGCCGTAACCGACGTCGACACTGTGCACCGACCCGTCAGTCGGCTTGCCCGCCGTATTGATCAGCACCCGCAGAACCTGATTCGCCGTCCAGTCCTTGTGCACCGACCAGACCAGAGCCGCCGACGCCGAGACCAGGGCCGACGCATCAGAGGTCCCGTGGGTCTTGCAGTAACCCGTAGACGAAGTACAGGCACCGGCCATGTCCACCCCGGGCGCGGCGAGCACGACCTGCGGTCCCTGCTCGGACTCGTCCGTCGCAACGACGTCACGACCCACCGCCCCGACACCGACGACACCGGGCAGCGCACCCGGGTACTCGACCGGATTCCCCTTCTGCGCCTCGTTCCCGACGCTGGAAACCACCAGCACGCCCTTCGCCCTCGCGGCCGCGATGGTGCTGGTAAGTCTGGTCACGTTCGCCGACGACGAGAGCGCGGCATCCATGCCCTGCGAGATGTTGACGACCTTGGCACCCTGGTCAACGGCGTAGGCGACGGCCTGCCCGATCTGGTCGAGGAAGTCGGCCGAGACGAGCGTTCCGACGGACCCGTTATTGATCTTCAGCGGGAGGATCTTCACACCCGGAGCGAGCCCCTGGGCACCCGTTCCTCCCATCCCGCTGCCGGTACCCGCGATGAGGCTGGCAATCCCCGTCCCGTGCCCATCTCCGAAGGAACCCACTCCACCAGGGCTTCCACTGAAATCCTTCCCCGGTAGGAACTGCCCCGCCAGGTCCGGATGGTCCAGCTTGAACCCACCATCGATCACCGCAACGGTTATCCCCTGGCCCCTGGAGATCTTCCACATCTCGGGAGCGTGCATGGCGTCCAGATGCCACTGCTGCTGTCGAATGGTGTCCTCGGCCATTGCCGGCGCTGCGACTGGACCGACCACGATTCCCGCAACCGCAAGTGCCGTCGCGAAGATCCGCCCGCCCCTTCGCGTGTCCATCCGCCCCATCACAGCTCCTCGTCACTTCCCCGTTGATCGGGAACCGCGCCCCGAACAGGTCTGCCCGGCCACTGGGCGACACCCAGTGGCCGGGCAGACCTCACCGTCCTACTCAACCACGTTCGGGTTACTCTGCGGCGTACCGCTGGTCCAGGTCTCCTCGTCCTCGAGGAGGTAATCAGCCCGCTTGCGGCGGTCGCGCCCGCTCTTGCCCGCATGACCGGACGAGCCCGGCGCCATCATGCCGTTCTGGCCGGCCCGGGCCTCGCCCTCGGCGGCCCCTGCTGCTGCCGCCCGACGCAGGCCCGTACCACCCGGCGTGAACTCGCCTCCGGGGGTCGGCCCCTTGCGGCCGCCGACCGTCCCGCCACCGGTCGAGGTGAGACCCCGGCCGCGCGAACCGCCAGCCGCCCCACCACCACCGCCGTGACCGCCCATGCCCGGGTGCATGCCACCCATCCCGCCCGTGCCGCCGGCCGTCCCGCCCCGGCCCGCCTGGGCCTCACGGGCGCCGAAGACCGTTCCACTGGGCAGACCAGGGGTGCCGGACTTCCCCGGCACGGTGCCACCGCCGAAGGGCACGGTGCGCCCCGGGACCGAACCGCCGCTCGTGCCGGGGATCGAACCCCCGCCACGGCCGGGGATCGAACCCCCGCTCCTGCCCGGAATCGAGCCGCCCCCGCTTCCGACGGGGAACCCGGGGACCGGCCCGCCCCCGGGGAAGCTGGGGTATCCGGCCGTTCCGCCGCCAGGTCCACCCGGGTAACCCGTGGTGCCCCGCAGGACGTCCGGAGGCAGACTGCCGCCTCCGACCGGGCTCACCGGACCGGTCTGACCCGGCAGGGTGGGAGCCGGCGGCAGACTGTCCAGACCGGTGCCCGTCCGGTCGATCGGGCCCGACGGCACCGTGGGCGGCGTCGTGGAACCCGGGTCGTGCGCGGGAGGCGGCACGTGCCCGCCACCGGACGGCGGGATCGGATCGACGTGTCCCGGTGTCCCCGACCCTCCCGAACCCGAGCCCGAACCCGGCGGGTGGGGGGCCACCGTGCCTCCGCCGCCGTAGCTGCCACCGGACGGGCTGGAGCTGCCGCCGACGCTGCCACCGCTCCTGGCTGAGCTGCGAACGCTGCCCCCGGAACCGACGTAGCCGCCGCCACCACCCGAAATCGTCGTGCCCTCGGACTTGTTGCTGGTCGTATCCGGCGTCCCCGGCAGCACCACGTCCTTGAGCCCGGTCAGCGTCTGGGTCGCCGCGTCGTACGCCTGCCCCAGCTTCTCCATCTGGTGGATGGCTTCCTGGTGCGCCAGGTAGACGCGCTGGGCGGCGGCCTGGGCGTCGGCCTCGCTCACCCAGTTCTTGTTGACGCTCTTCATGGCCGCGTCGACGGTCGCGGTGGTGGGGTCCGGGCTCCTGAGGGCGGCGATGTTGAGCGCAGCCTGGGTCGGACTCCCCTGTCCCGTCCGCGCGCTGACCGTCTTGACGTCGTGGTCCGGCACGCCCGGCACCGCCGCCTTGGCGGTGCTGAGCGCCTCGCCCGCCTGGTGCATGGCGTCACCGGCGGACTTGGAGTAGTCGCTGAGCAGCCCGGCGGACTGCTGCAGGTTGCCGACCCAGGTCTTGAAGTTCTCGGCGGCCGGGCCTTCCCAGTGGATGTTCTCGGCGTGCGACTTGAGCGCGCTGCTGAGGTCCCGCAGGACGCGGGCGGCCGACTGCAGCATCGTGCCGCGGCTCAGCACCTTGGAGGGGTCGGTGCTGTCGACCATCTTCCTGAGCTGCGCGTGGTCGATGAGTTCGAAATTCGTTCCGCCTGCCACTACCTTCTCCCCGTTTCCCCGTGAACGCCTTGGACGACCGCCATCAGAGGTCGCCGCCACCGACCCGCTTCGGCGCCGGCCCGTTCGGGCCGGCCGCCGGCGTGGCGACGCCCGCGTTCTTCGCGACAGCCTTCTGGGCGGCCGTGGTGTCGTCCTCGTTGGTCGCGTAGTTGCCCGCCGTCTGCGACACCGCGGTCTTCATGGCGTCGATCTGCGACACGAAGTCCTTGTGCAGCTTGACGAGCTGGGTGTGCACCTTGTCGTAGGCGGACGTCAGGGCGGTCGCCTCGGCGAACTCCGAGCTCGCGAAGTTGCCGCCGGTCAGCGTCTGTTCCTGGAGCTTGTAGGGCGCCGCCGCCGAGCCGTCCATGGCCTGGAGCAGTGCCTCCACCTTGTTCGCGAACGTGACGAGCGTGTCCAGTTCGACCTTGACGTCCTGCTTGCCGAACGCGGACACCAGGTCGCCGGCACTGCTGTACGTCTGCCCGGAGCTCACCGTGGGGCCGACCCACACGTTGCTCAACGTGTACGGATCGACCGTCGTGGCCGGATCCGGCTTGGTTCCCGGTCCCGGTGGAACCTCTCCTGCCATGGCAGTTCACCTCTTCCCCCGTACGGACGCCGGTCCGGGTAACTCCCGGGCCGCCGTGCCGCAACACGCCGTCAACTTCTCGGTCGTACAGTCCTGGTCGGATCCCGTCCGCCCTGGGGACGGATTCCGCCTCCGCAATCGTAGCCACCGCCCCTGTCGGCCCGGCAGGGCCCTTGGTGGGCGCGTGCGCGATCGGTACGAACCTGACACGTGCGGCCCGGCGGCCGGGCGCGCGGGCCCCCGGATAGACTGGCGCTGCCCGGTTGGACCGGGTAACGCCCCATCTGCCGCGCAATGTCGCACAGCAGCGACCCCCGGCCGCAGAACGGACGTGACCGCATGCCCCTGCCCCCGGACGAGCCCTGGTGGGCCCGCGCCGCGCGACCGTCCCGCCCGCCGTTGCCGCTGGCCCTGATGGTGCGGGCCGCGATCGGCATGCTGCTGCCGCTGACCGTGGGTCTGCTGACGCACCGACTGGACCTCGGGGTGTTCGCCGCCCTGGGCGCGATGCACGCGACGATGAACGACCGGGTCGAGCCGGCCGGGCTGCGGCTGTCCCGGATCGCCTCCGCCGTGTCGGCGTCGGCGCTGGGCATGCTGGTCGGCACCGCCGTGCAGCACGCGGGTGTCCCGGCGGTGGGGCTGGGCGCGGCGCTGACGGTGACGGCGTTCGTCTCGGGTGCGCTGAGCGCGACCGGTCCGCGCGGTTCGGCCGCGGGGATGCTGCTGCTGGTGTCGGCGGCGCTGGGCAGCGGCATGCCGCTGCCGCACCCCTGGTGGGCGGCGGCGCCGATGATGCTGGCGGGGGCCGGGTTCGTGCTGGTGCTGGGGCTGCCGACGGGTGTGCCGCGCCGCCCGGCGGCCGATCCGCGCGTTCGGGCGCTGGCCGCCGTGTACGAGGCGCTGGGCCGTACGCTCGCCGATCTGGGGACGCCGCAGGGCGCGGGCTCGCGCCAGGTGCTGACGGCCCGCCTGAACCAGCTGCAGGACCTGCTCCCGCATGCCGGTGGAAGCCCGCATGCCGGCGGGAACCCGCGTACCGGCGGGAGCCCGCGCGCGGCCGGACTGCGCCGGACGTACGAGGCGGCGCTGGCCGCGACGGAGGCGGCGACGGGCCTGTTGTGGGCGTGGCGGCCGGTGCCGCCGGAGGTGGCCGCGGTGCCGGGGCTGCTGGCGGAGGCGGTCCGGCGGGGCGGCGGCGAGGTGGCCGTGCCGGACTGGCGGCCGGACACGCCGTCCCGGCAGGCCCTGGACGCGGCGCTGCGCGCGGCGGCCGGGGCGGTGGCGGGCCGGGACGCGGCGGTCGGCACGGCGCCGGCGCCGCCGGCCGACCCGTGGCGGCTGCGGGTGCGGCTGCTGTCGCGCGGTTCGGTGCGGTACGGGCTGCGGGTGGCGTTGTGCATCGCGGTGGGTTCGGCGGTGACGGCCAGCTATCCGCTGAGCAAGAGCTACTGGCTGCCGATGACGATCGCGTTCGTGTTGAAGCCGGATCTCGGGTCGGTGTTCCTGCGTGCGGTGAGCCGCGCGGTCGGCACCGTGCTGGGGGTGGTGGTGACGGCGGCCGTGGTGTCGCTGACCACGGACGCGTGGGCGCTGACGGTGATCGCGGCGGCGTGCGTGGCGCTGCTGCCGTACGCGACGGCGGCGCACTACGGCTTGAACACCGTCGCGATGACGCCGATGGCGCTGGTCCTGCTGCAGTTGGGCGGGCAGAGCAGTGCGGCGGAGTTCTGGCCGCGGGTGCTGGACACGGTGCTGGCCAGCGCGGTGGTGCTGCTCTTCGGCTGCCTGTTGTGGCCGGATCGGCCGCGGCACCGGATCGAGCCCCGCCTGGTGGACGCGGCGGCCGCGCTGCGGGCCTATCTGGACGCGGTGACGGGGGACGCCGGCCGGGCCGAGGTGTGGCTGCGCCGCCGGGCGTACCGGGCGCTGGCGGACGCCCGGCAGGAGGTGCGGCAGGGGCTGGTCGAGCCGCCGCCGACCGGGCGGCTGGCGGAGCGGTGGCTGCCGGCGACGGCGGCGCTGGAGCGGCTGGGCGGGGCGGTGGCGGCGTTCGCGGCGCAGATCCGTTACGGCGGCCGGGTGCCGGATCCGGTGGAGGTGGCCCGGGTCCGCCGGGCACTGGACGAGCTGACCGCGGCCGCCCGGGCGCACCGCCCGCCGACGGGTGCGGCGCCCCGCCCGACGCGGCCGCACGACCCGGCGCGCAGTGCGCTGGGCCGTGCGGCGGACGAGCTGGAGGTCCTGCTGGGCGCCTGAGCCGGGCACCGGACGGGCCCCGGCCCGGGCACCCCAACCCGGAAGGTCAGACCTGCTCGGCCAGCTCCAGCCAGGTCATCTCCAGCTCCTCCTTCTCGTCCCGGACGGCGCGCAGCTGCCCGTCCAGTTCGGCCACCTTGGAGAAGTCGGCGGCGTGCTCGGCGAGTTGGGCGTGCAGCTTGGACTCCTTCTCGTCCAGCTTGGCGATCTGCCGCTCCAGCTTCTGCATCTCCTTCTTCGCGGCCCGCAGGTCGCCGCCGGAGAGGCCGGGCGCGGCTGCCTCGACGGGGGCGGGGACGGCGGCCGCAGCCGCGGCGGCCGCGGCCTCGGCCATCCGGGCGCGCCGCTCGAGGTACTCGTCGACGCCGTTGGGCAGCATCCGCATCCTCTTGTCGCCGAGCAGCGCGTGGGTGACGTCCGTGGTGCGCTCGATGAAGAAGCGGTCGTGGCTGATGACGATCATCGAGCCGGGCCAGCCGTCGAGGAGGTCCTCCAGCTGATTGAGGGTCTCGATGTCGAGGTCGTTGGTCGGCTCGTCGAGGAACAGCACGTTGGGCTCGTCCATGAGCAGGCGCAGCAGCTGGAGCCGGCGCCGCTCACCGCCGGAGAGGTCGCCGACGGGCGTCCACTGCTTGTCCTTGCCGAAGCCGAACTGCTCGCAGAGCTGACCGGCGCTCATCTCGCGGCCCTTGCCGAGGTCGACGCGCGAGCGGACCTGCTCGACGGCCTGGAGCACCCGGGTGGCCGGGTCCAGTTCGACGACCTCCTGCGAGAGGTAGGCGAGCCGGACGGTCTTGCCGACCTTGATCACGCCGGAGTCGGGCTGGACGTCGCCCTCGGAGGCGTAGGCATCGCGCAGGGCGCGCAGCAGCGAGGTCTTGCCGGCGCCGTTGACGCCGAGCAGGCCGATCCGGTCGCCGGGGCCGAGCTGCCAGGTGAGGTTCTCCAGCAGCAGCTTGGGGCCGGCCTTCACCGTGACGCCCTCGAGCTCGAAGACGGTGCGGCCCAGCCGGGCGTTGGCGAACTTCATCAGCTCGGACTTGTCGCGCGGCTCGGGGACGTCGGCGATCAGGGCGTTGGCGGCCTCGATGCGGTAGCGCGGCTTGGAGGTGCGGGCGGGGGCGCCGCGGCGCAGCCAGGCGAGCTCCTTGCGGGCGAGGTTCTGGCGCTTCTGCTCCTCGACGGCCTCGATGCGGGAGCGCTCGGCGCGGGCGAAGACGTAGTCGGAGTAGCCGCCCTCGTACTCGTGGACGGTGCCGTGCTGGACGTCCCACATGCGGGTGCAGACCTGGTCGAGGAACCAGCGGTCGTGGGTGACGCAGACGAGCCCGGAGCGGCGCTTCTGGAGGTGCTGGGCGAGCCAGTTGATGCCCTCGACGTCGAGGTGGTTGGTGGGCTCGTCGAGGACGATCAGGTCGGGCGAGCCGAGGAGCAGCTTGGCGAGGGCGATCCGGCGGCGCTCGCCGCCGGAGAGCGGGCCGATGACGGTGTCCAGTCCGTCGGCGAAGCCGGGCAGGTCGAGGCCGCCGAAGAGGCCCTCGATGATGTCGCGGATGCGGGCGTCGCCGAGCCACTCGTGGTCGGCCCGGTCGGCGATGACCTCGTGCCGGATGGTGGCCTTCGGGTCGAGCGAGTCGTGCTGTGTGAGGACGGCCAGCTGGAGTCCGCCGGAGTGGGTGATGCGGCCGCTGTCGGGCTCCTCCAGCTTGGCGAGCATCCGGATCAGGGTGGTCTTGCCGTCCCCGTTGCGTCCGACGACGCCGATCCGGTCTCCCTCGCTGACGCCGAGGCTGACCCCGTCGAGAAGGGCCCGGGTGCCGTAGACCTTCGTGACGGACTCGATGGTGGCGAGGTTGACGGCCACGTGTGCTGCGCTCCTGGGTTCGGCGGGGTCGGGGCGGTCCGCCGTTCGTGGCCGGGTGCCCCTGTCGGGGACGCCCCGATCTCCCCAGCCTAATGGGCGCGCCCGCGGGTCCACGTCGGGCTGCTCCCGGGGGCGGTCCCGGACCCGGCACGAACCCGCCCCGGCCCCACCCGGACCCGGCACGAACCCCGCCGACAGCCCCGGCCCCGCCCGGACCCCGCCGAACAGCACCGGCCCCCGGCCCCCGCCGGTCCGCCGGTCCGCCGGTCCGCCGGTCCGCCGCCCCTACGCCACCGGCGCCGCGCCCGGCACCGGCCCGTACGTGGCGTGGGCGGTGCGGCAGGTGCCGGAGGCCCGCAGCGCCTCCGCGACGGCGGCGGCCGCGTCGGCGTCCTTGACGAGGAACGCGCAGGTCGGCCCGGAGCCGGAGACGAGGGCGCCGATGGCCCCGGCCTCGGTGCCGGCCTTCAGGGTGTCGGCGAGCCCGGGCCGCAGCGAGACGGCGGCGGGCTGGAGGTCGTTGGCGAGCGCGGCGGCCAGGGCGACGGCGTCGCCGCCGGCGAGGGCGGCGAGCAGGGCCGGGTCGGCCTCGGGCACCGGGACGTCGGTGTCGCTGGAGCCGGTCCCGGCCTCCTCGCGGAGCCGGTCGCACTCGCGGAAGACGGCGGGCGTCGACAGGCCGCCGTCGGCGACCGCGAAGACCCAGTGGAAGGTGCCGTCGACGGCGAGCGGCTGCAGGATCTCGCCGCGGCCGCGACCCAGCGCGACGCCGCCGAGCAGGGCGAACGGCACGTCGGAGCCGAGTTCGGCGGCGAGCTCCAGGAGCGTGTCGAGCGGGGTGTCGAGCTGCCAGAGCGCGTCGCAGGCGACCAGTGCGGCGGCGCCGTCGGCGCTGCCCCCGGCCATGCCGCCGGCGACCGGGATGGCCTTGGCGATGTGCAGGTGCACGCCGGGGTCGGCGATGCCGTGGTGGGCGGCGAGCAGCCGGGCGGCGCGGGCGGCGAGGTTGCTGTCGTCGAGCGGGACGGCGTGCGCGTCGGGCCCGGAGCAGGTCAGCGTGACGCCGTCCCCCGGGGTGGCGGTGACCTCGTCGCCGAGGGCGACCGCGAAGAAGACGTTGGCCAGCTCGTGGAAGCCGTCGGTGCGCAGTCCGCCCACCCCGAGCTGGACGTTGACCTTGGCCGGGACGCGTACGGTGATCACTCGGTGTCCGCCTTCGGCTTGTGTTCGGCGATGGCGGCGAACTGCTCGACCGTCAGCATCTCGCCGCGCAGCTTGGGGTCGATCCCGGCGGCCGTGAGGGCCTGCTCTGCCCCGGCGGCGGAGCCGGCCCAGCCGGACAGCGCGGCGCGCAGGGTCTTGCGCCGCTGGGCGAACGCGGCGTCGACGACGGCGAACACCTCCCGGCGGCTGGCGGTGGTCCTCGGCGGCTCCCGGCGGATGAGCGAGACGAGCCCGGAGTCGACGTTGGGGGCGGGCCAGAACACGTTGCGCCCGATGGCGCCGGCCCGCTTCACGTCGGCGTACCAGTTGGCCTTGACCGACGGGACGCCGTACACCTTGTTGCCGGGCTTGGCGGCGAGCCGGTCGGCGACCTCGCTCTGCACCATGACCAGCGTGCGCTCGATGCTGGGGAAGGTCGCCAGCATGTGCAGCAGGACGGGCACGGCCACGTTGTACGGCAGGTTGGCGACCAGCGCGGTGGGCGCCGGTCCGGGGAGCTCGGTGACCTCCATGGCGTCGCTGAACACCAGGTCGAAGGCGTCGGCCTTGCCGGGCATCCGGGCGGCGACGGTGTCGGGGAGGTGCCGGGCGAGCACCGGGTCGATCTCGACCGCGGTCACGTGCCGGGCGACCTCCAGCAGCGCCAGGGTCAGCGAGCCGAGTCCGGGCCCGACCTCGACGACCGCGTCCTCCTCGGTCACCCCGCCGGCCCGGACGATCCGCCGCACGGTGTTGCCGTCGATGACGAAGTTCTGCCCGCGCTGCTTGGTCGGCTTGACGCCGAAGGCGGCGGCCAGCTCGCGGATGTCGGCGGCGCCCAGCAGGTGGCTGTCAGGGGTGGGGTCGGTGGTGCTCACGCGCCAAGGATACGGGCGCGGGGCGGGCCGCCCGGACGCGCCGGACGGACCCGGCGGCCGGGCGGCCGGCTCAGTAGCCGAACGCCCGGGCCGTGTTGGCGGCGATGGCGGTCGCCAGTTCGTCCTCGTGCAGGCCCAGTGTCGCGGCCATGGACCGCACCGTGACCGGGATGAGGTACGGGGCGTTGGGGCGGCCGCGGTAGGGGTGCGGGGTGAGGAAGGGCGCGTCGGTCTCGACCAGGATCCGGTCGAGGGGGGTGGCGGCGAGGGCCTCGCGCAGCGGCTGGTTGGCCTTGAAGGTGACCGGGCCGGCGAAGGACAGGTACCAGCCGTGTTCGGCGCAGACCTCGGCCATCGCGGCGTCGCCGGAGTAGCAGTGGAAGACGGTCCGCTCGGGCGCGCCCTCGGCGAGCAGGACGGCGATGACGTCCTCGTGGGCGTCGCGGTCGTGGATGACGAGGGCCTTGTCGTGCCGCTTGGCCATCTCGATGTGGCGGCGGAACGACTCCTTCTGGATCTCCACGCCCTCGGGCCCGGTGCGGAAGTAGTCGAGGCCGGTCTCGCCGACGGCGCGGACCTGCGGGAGGGCCGCGAGCCGGTCGATCTCGGCGAGGGCCTCGTCGAGGGCGGCGGCGCCGCCGGCGGGGCGCTGCTGCCCGGACCAGCCGTCGGGGTCGCCGAGGAAGATCCTCGGCGCCTCGTTGGGGTGCAGCGCGACGGCGGCGTGCACCTGCTCGAACTGGGCCGCCAGCTCGGCGGCCCAGCGCGAGCCGGGCACGTCGCAGCCCACCTGGACGACCGTGGTGACCCCGACGGAGGCCGCCCGGGCCAGCCCTTCGGCCGGCGTGCCGGACTGCATGTCGAGGTGGGTGTGCGAGTCGGCCACCGCCACCGCCAGGGGTTGCGGCAGGGGCGGCGGCGTGGCGCGGTCGTCCTTGGGGGCCATCAGGAGGCGGGCTTCTCTTCGAGGCGCGGGAACAGGATGTCGCCCTTGGTGACGGTGGCGCCGACGGGCAGCCGGCCCCAGTCCGCCGCGGTGGCGACGGTCTGCGCCGCGAGCGCGCCGAGGCCCGCGTCGGCGGCGCCCAGCGAGGCCCACAGCTTCTCGGCGGTGGACGGCATCACCGGGTTGAGCAGGACGGCGGTGCCGCGCAGCGACTCGGCGGCGGTGTAGAGGATGGTCGCGAGGCGGGCCCGGCCCTCCTCGGAGTCGTCCTTGGCGACCTTCCAGGGCGCCTGCTCGGTGAGGTAGCCGTTGACCTGCTTGACGAACTCGAAGATCGCCGCGAGGCCGCCGGCGAAGTCCAGCTCCTCGCCGATCTTCCGGTCTGCGGCGGCGACGGCCGTGGCCAGGCCCTGGGCGACGGCCTGCTCGGCCTCGCCCGCGGCGGTGGCGGCCGGCAGCTTCCCGTCGAAGTACTTGCCGACCATCGCGGCGACCCGGGAGGCCAGGTTGCCGAAGTCGTTGGCGAGCTCGGAGGTGTACCGGGCGGTGAAGTCCTCCCAGGAGAACGAGCCGTCGGTGCCGAACGGGATCGCCCGCAGGAAGTAGTAGCGGTAGGCGTCCACGCCGAAGTGCGAGGTGAGGTCGGTGGGCGAGATGCCGGTCAGGTTGGACTTGGACATCTTCTCGCCGCCGACCATCAGCCAGCCGTTGGCGACGACCCGCTTGGGCAGCGGCAGCCCGGCGGCCATCAGCATGGCGGGCCAGATGACGGCGTGGAAGCGGAGGATGTCCTTGCCGACGAGGTGCACGGAGGCGGGCCACAGCTCGGCGAAGCGCTCCGGGTCGCTGCCGTAGCCGGCCGCGGTGATGTAGTTCTGCAGCGCGTCGACCCACACGTAGAGGACGTGCTTCTCGTCCCACGGCAGCGGGACGCCCCAGTTGAAGGTGGAGCGGGAGATCGACAGGTCCTTCAGGTCCTGCTCGACGAAGCGCAGCACCTCGTTGCGGGCCGAGGCCGGCTGGATGAAGTCCGGGTTGGCGGCGTAGAACTCCAGCAGCTTCGGACCGTACGCGGAGAGGCGGAAGAAGTAGTTCTCCTCCTCCAGCCACTCGACCGGGCGCTTGTGGACGGAGCAGAGCTTCTCGTCCGCGGTGGCGCCGTCGAGCAGTTCGGCGGGGAGCTTGAACTCCTCGCAGCCGACGCAGTACGGGCCGGAGTAGCCGCCCTTGTAGATCTCGCCCTTGTCGTACAGGTCCTGGACGAACTCCTGCACGCGGTCGGTGTGCCGCTGCTGGGTGGTGCGGATGAAGTCGTCGTTGGCGATCTCCAGGTGCTCCCAGAGCGGCTTCCACTCCTCCTCGACCAGCTTGTCGCACCACTCCTGGGGGCTGACGCCGTTGGCCTCGGCGGTCCGCATGATCTTCTGACCGTGCTCGTCGGTGCCGGTCAGGTACCACACCTTCTCACCGCGCTGGCGGTGCCAGCGGGTGAGGACGTCGCCCGCCACGGTGGTGTACGCGTGGCCCAGGTGCGGGCGATCGTTGACGTAGTAGATCGGGGTGGAAACGTAGTACGCCGGGGCGTTCGCCCCGGTGGTGCTGTGGTCTGCAGTGGCCGCCATGGTCGGAAAGCTTAGTCGGGCCCGCCCGCACCCTTCGACCGCGTTCCGGCCCGCGGACCGGGGACCGCCGCCCGGCCGGTCCGGCCCGGGGCCGCCCGCCGCGAGCAGTGCGGCGGGCGGCCCCGGATCCGCTCCCGGCGCCCGTGGTCAGCCCATCAGCCGCGACCAGAACCGGGCCCAGCGTCCGCGCGGCTTGTCGGCCGCGGGCTCCGGGGGCGCCCCGGCGGGCTCGGCGTGCGCCGAGTAGCCGGGGGCGTGGTGCCAGGACTGGTCGGCCACGGCGACCCTGCCCTCGCGCATGATCCGGACGGTGTGTCCGCCGCAGCCCGGGCAGGTCGGATTGAGCAGCGGGGACGGCACCCGGACTCCGTTGGCGTGGTACTCGAACACGGGGTGTCCGTCCTTGCCGACGTGGTGCTCGATGTCGTACGCCTGCTCCCAGCCGTACCCGCACCGCAGGCACGCGAAGGAGTACGCCTCCCGCACGGTCTCGACGGGGGTGTGCGGCCTGCCGGCCAGGCCGGGGGCGCTCAGCGCGTTGCCACCGAGGGGGCTACCGATCATCTCGCTCATAGCCGTCTCCCAGCGCCCGCCGGGCGCTCGCCCGGCTGGGTCTTTCCATTCCAGGAAATGCCCGGACCGCCCCGGCCGATGCCCTGCTTGTGAAGACTTGGACGCGGGTTGGGAACTCCTATACGAAAGGCCTGGTCCGTTCCGAAAACCACGACGGAATCTTCAGCTCCACTGGCGTTTACCGGGGCCTTCACTCAAAGGTACGACTCCCCGGGAGTCACGCAACCCCCGGAATTCACCCCTTTTCCAGGGCGCCCCGGGCCGGGCCTCCCGGCCCCGGGGGCCCCGCCCGTCCGACGCCTACCTCCCGGCCCCGCCGCCGCCCCCGGCCGCGGTCCCGGCCGCTCCCCTGGCCTCGTTCTTCGCGGCCACCACCGCGTCGAACACCTCCCGCTTGGGCAGTGCCAGCTCGGCCGCCACCGCGGCGATGGCCTCCTTGCGGCGCTCCCCCGCCTCCTCCCGGACGGCCACCAGCCGGGCGAGTTCGGCCGGGGTGAGGTCCTGCGGCGCGGCCGGCGGCGCGCCGGCGACCACGACGGTGATCTCGCCCTTGACGCCGTCGGCCGCCCAGGCCGCCAGCTCGGCGAGCGGTCCGCGCTTGACCTCCTCGTAGGTCTTGGTGAGCTCGCGGCAGACGGCGGCGGGCCGGTCGGCGCCGAAGGCCTCGGCCATCGCGGCGAGCGCCTCGGCGATCCGGTGCGGCGCCTCGAAGAACACCATGGTGCGCGGCTCGGCGGCGATCGAGGCGAGCTGGCGGGCCCGGTCGCCGGTCTTGCGGGGCAGGAAGCCCTCGAAGGTGAAGCGGTCGACGGGCAGGCCGGACAGCGCGAGCGCGGTGAGCACGGCGGACGGCCCGGGCACCGCGGTGACCTTGACGTCGGCGGCGACGGCGGCGGCGACCAGCCGGTAGCCGGGGTCTGAGACGGAGGGCATGCCGGCGTCGGTGACCAGCAGCACCCGGGCACCGCCGAGCAGTGCCTCCACCAGTTCGGGGGTGCGGCCGACCTCGTTGCCCTCGAAGTAGGACACCACCCGCCCGGCCGGGGTCACCCCCAGGGCCTGGGTGAGCCGGCGCAGCCGACGGGTGTCCTCGGCCGCGATCACGTCGGCCGCGGCCAGTTCGGTGAGCAGCCGGGGCGGGGCGTCCGAGACGTCGCCGATGGGGGTGCCTGCGAGAACGAGTACTCCTGTCACGGCCCCCATCCTTGCAGCTGCCGCCGCCCGGGGGCTTTTGGTGACGATTCGGGCAGCTTCCGAGGGAGCGGACACGCGTACGAAGAGCGCCCCTACGATGTGGCGGATGAACGGCGACACGGCGGCCAGGACGCCCACCGGTACGGACCACACCGCGCAGGACGGCGGCGACGTGGCCGGCCCGCCCTCCCCGGTCGCCCCGCCGTCCCCCGTCGTCCCGGCCCCCAGACCGGCCGAGCCGGCCCCGGGGAGCTGGCGGGAGCGGTTGGCCCGGTACGGCTACGCCGCCCGCCCGACGGCCCCGCTGACCGAGCGCCTGGTGCCGCCGATGCCGGACGGCCCCGGGGTCACCTCGACCCCGGCGCCGCCCTCGCCGCTGCTGCAGCGCCTGGGCGTCTCCGTGGCCCCGGGCCTGTGGACCTTCCTGTGCCGCTGGGCCGGCTGGCTGGGCCCGCTGGCGGTGGCGCTGTTCGCCGGTGTGCTGCGCTTCACGAACCTCGGCCAGCCGCACGCGATCATCTTCGACGAGACCTACTACGCCAAGGACGCCTACGCGCTCTGGCACGGCGGCTACGAGATCAACTGGCCGGACGGCGCCAACGACCAGATCATGACGCCGGGCGCGGCCGTCCCGTACCGGGCGATGGCCTCGTACGTGGTGCACCCGCCGGTGGGCAAGTGGATCATCGGTGCGGGCGAGGTGCTGTTCGGGATGAACCCGTTCGGCTGGCGGTTCGCGGTGGCCCTGCTCGGCACCCTGTCGGTGCTGATGCTCGCCCGGATCGCCCGCCGGATGTTCCGGTCGACCCTGCTGGGCTGCGTGGCCGGCCTGCTGCTCTCGGTGGACGGCCTGCACCTGGTGCTCAGCCGCGCCGCGCTGCTGGACCTGGTGGTGATGTTCTGGATCCTCGCCGCCTTCGGCTTCCTGCTGCTGGACCGCGACCGCACCCGGGCCCGGCTGGCGGAACGCCTCGGCGGGGTGCCGGACGCGCTGCTGGCGCAGCGGGTGAACCTGGGCTGGCGCCCGTACCGGATCGCCGCCGGCGTCTGCGTCGGCCTGACCTGCGCCACCAAGTGGAGCGGCCTGTACGTGGCGGCGGCCTTCGGCGTGATGACGGTGCTCTGGGACGTCGGCGCCCGCCGGCTGGCCGGGGCCCCGCGCCCCCACCTCGCGGCGCTCACCCGGGACGTGCTGCCGGCCTTCGTGTCGATCGTGGTGGTGTCGCTGGCCGTCTACGTCGCGTCCTGGTGGGGCTGGTTCGCCAGCAGCAACGCGCCCGGGCAGGGCGGCTGGGGCCGCGACTGGGCGGTGGGCCGGTCCACCGACTACCCGTGGATACCCGAGGGGCTGCGCGCCCTGTGGCACTACCACTCGACGGTGTACGACTTCCACACCCACCTGAGCGACCCGCACACCTACCAGTCGAACCCGTGGTCCTGGCTGGTGCTGGGCCGGCCGGTCTCCTTCTTCTACGAGTCCCCCAAGCAGGGCCAGAGCGGCTGCACGGCCGCCGAGTGCGCCCGCGAGGTGCTGGGCATCGGCACCCCGCTGCTGTGGTGGGCGGCCGTGGTGGCGCTGGTGTACTGCCTGTGGCGCTGGGCGGCGCGGCGGGACTGGCGGGCCGGTGCGCTGCTGTGCGGCCTGGCCGCCGGCTACCTGCCGTGGTTCGCCTACCAGCAGCGGACGATCTTCCTGTTCTACGCGGTGGTGTTCGTCCCGTTCCTGGTGCTCGCGGTGACCATGCTGGTCGGGGCGCTGATCGGGCCGGCCGGCGCCTCGCGGGACCGCCGGATCATCGGTTCCACCGCGGCGGGGCTGCTGGTGCTGCTGATCATGTGGAACTTCCTGTTCTTCTTCCCGCTGTTCACCGGGCAGACGATCCCGATGCAGGAGTGGCGCCAGCGGATGTGGTTCACCAGCTGGATCTGACGCCCGGGCCCGGGTCCGCGCACACCGGACACCCGCGAACCGTCCGTATGCGGTGCACGACACGTACCAGATCCGTCACAACTCCCGGGCGTTTCGTCGGCGCACCGATCGGCGCTGCCTAGGGTGGGGGGCGAACCGCGTTTCCGGCCCCGGTCGGTTGCGCCCGGCCGCGAGACCCTTGGGGGAGCAGCACCATGCGCAGAGGCGCGAAGATCGGCATCATCACCGGCGTGTCCGTCGCCGTGCTGGCGGGCGGGGGCTACGGGGCGTACAGCCTGGTGGGCGGCTCGGGCTCCGGGTCCTCCTCGGACAAGAAGCCCCGCACGGTGGTCGCCGAGCCGCCCTCGGCCGAGCAGGCGGCGAACGGTGCCAAGGACTTCCTCGCGGCCTGGGCGGCCGGCGACCTGGACAAGGCCGCCTCGCTGACCGACGACCCGGCCGCGGCCACCACCGCGCTGACCGCCTTCCGCGACCAGGTCAAGCCGAGCGGGCTGACCCTGAGCCCGGCCGGCCCGGCCACCCCGCAGGCCTTCGCCGCGGCCACCGGGACGCCCTCCCCGGCCGCCAAGCCGTCCGCGGGCGCCTCGGCCACCCCGTCGGCGGGCGCGACCCCCGGCGCCACGGACTCGCCGTCCGCCGCCGCCTCCCCCGCGCCGACCGGCGTGCTGATGGGGTACAAGGCCCGCGCCGAGTTCGCCGGGACCAACCGGGTCTGGGACTACAACGGCTTCCTGAGCGTCGTGAAGATGAGCGACGACACCCCGGCCGTGCACTGGGCGCCGACGGTGATCCACCCGCACCTGTCCGGCAACGAGACGATCGCCACCCAGCAGGTCTTCGCGCCGCCGTCCAACGCGGTGGACCGCAACGGCAAGGCGCTGCAGGGCGCCTCGCTCACCCCGGCGCTGCTGGCCACCCTGCAGGACAACGCCCACAAGCTGGTGCCGGACCCGAACAAGGACCAGGACGCGGGCAGCGCGGTGGTGATCAGCGACCCGTCCGGCAAGACCGCCAACGACAAACTGTTCACCATCGTCGAGCCGAAGCCCGGCAAGCCGTTCAAGGTGACCATCGACAACGCCATCCAGGCCGCGGCCGAGAAGGCGATGACGGACCTCGGCGGCAAGTCCGGGTCGATCGTCGCGATCGAGCCGAGCACCGGTCAGGTGCTGGCCTTCGCCAACGCGCCCGCCAGCGGCCAGAACCGGGCCTTCACCGGGCTGCTCGCACCGGGTTCGACGATGAAGATCGTCACCTCCGCGGCGCTGCTGGAGGCCGGGGTCAACCCGGACACCGTGGTCGCCTGTCCGGAGAAGAGCAGCAACGCGGTCGCCGTCCCGAACTCGTTCCCGGGCGCCTTCCCGAACAACACGCTGCAGCAGGACTTCATGATGTCCTGCAACACGGCCTTCATCAACCAGGGCCTGACCAGCCTGAAGCCCGACACGCTGTCCGGCACCGCCAAGGACCTCTTCGGCATCGGCCTGGAGTGGAAGACCGGCCTGCCGAACGCCGACGGCAAGGTGCCCTCGCCGGGCTCCAACAAGGACGAGCAGGCGATGAACTACATCGGCCAGGGCAAGGTCCAGATGAACCCGCTGGCCATCGCCTCGATCACCGCCACGGTGCAGAGCGGCGAGTTCAAGCAGCCGATCCTGGTCGCCGACCTGCCGCAGCAGAAGGCCGCCCGCCCGCTCTCCGCGGACGTCGACGGCAAGCTGAAGGCGATGATGGCCGCGACCGCCCAGGGCGGCACCGCCAAGGACGTGATGGCCGGCATCACCGACAACGCCGGCGCCAAGACCGGCTCGGCCGAGGTCGCCGGGGCGACCGTCACCAACAGCTGGTTCACCGCCTACCGCGGCAACATCGCGGTCGCCGCCGAGGTGCAGGGCGGCGGGCACGGCGTGGACGCGGCCGGCCCGGCCGTCGCTTCCCTCCTGAAGGCCGCCGGCACCCGCTGACGCCTCCCGGCTCGGGGCGGGCGAACACCACCCCGCCTCGAGCCCCTCCTCCCGCGAGCGGGCGAAAACCCAGCGAGCGGGCGACGGCCCAACCGCCTCAGCCCCGCGGCAGCGCGGGCTCCAACCGCCTCAGCCCCGCGGCAGCGCGGGCTCCGGCCGCCCCAGCATGCGCGGCGGAGGGACGGGCCTGCGGCTGGTCCAACGCCGGGCGGCCAGCCGGGGCCAGATCACCAGCACCACCGGCAGCGCCAGGTACCCGAAGCGCCCGGCGGGGGCGAGCATGAACGCGATGGCCAGTCCGGCGGCCAGCAGGTCGGCGGCCGCTATCGCGGAGACCGGCGGCCGGGCGAGCAGCCAGATGGCCACCCCGATGCCGCCCATGGTCATGAGCGCCAGCGAGACGGAGTGCCCGGTGGGCCCGAAGCCGGCCAGCACCTTGCCCGGCAGCGGGCTACCGGCGGGGGTGCGGATGGCGGTGAGCCCGAGCGGGAAGCGCACGACCTGTTCGCGCAGCGCGTCGGCCTGGGTGAGCACCGAGGGCAGGATGACGGCCAGACCGGTGCCGAACGCGATCAGCGCGGTGCGGGCGGCGGGCCGGCGGCCGTAGAGGCGCCAGAGCAGCAGTGCGGCGACGGGCAGGGCCGGCCAGGCCGTCCACTTGAGGGTGCAGGCGAGGGCGAGCACCAGGCCGGCGCCGACGGTGCGGTCGCGCTCGGCGAGGGCCATGGCGAGGCAGCAGACGCCGATCAGCGGGAGGTCGACGCCACCGACGACCAAGGCCAGGGCGATCAGCGGCGAGGCGGTGAGGACGGCGAGCGGCAGCAGCGGCGCGCGGTCCCGGGACGGCCTCAGCAGCCGCCAGCTGGCCAGCAGACAGGCGACGAAGGTGAGCGCGAACCAGATCCGGGCGTCCCCGGCGACCCGGGCGAAGGCGTTCCCGTCGCCGAGCAGTTGGCGCGGCATCCCGAAGAGGGTCATCGCCGGCAGGTACGGGTTGTAGTCGGTGACCACCACCGGGTGGGGCAGGTACGGGCTGCCGGTGGTGAGCAGCAGGTGCGCCGAGCGTTCGACGACCATCACCTCGGACTGGTGGCGGCCGTGCAGGGCGAGCAGGGCGAGTGGCGCGAGGACGGCGCCGACCATGGCGACGGCGGCGGCGGCGCGGGCCGCGAAGCGGCGCGGCAGGGTCAGGCAGAGCAGTCCGGCCAGGGCGTACGAGGGAGCCGCGACGAGGCCCCACAGCCGCTGGTTGGGCAGGTCGGAGACGAGCGGGAAGGCGGCGGCCCAGCCGGCCGCGATCAGGCAGCCGAGGAGCTGGACGGTGCGCGTCGAGGCGAGCCGGGCGGGATTCAGCCGATCGGGCGTGGGCGGGAAGGTGCTCTCGCCCCGCTGACGGGGGAACGGCCGACTGGAGAAGCCCAGCGGCAGCCGTCCGGGTGCGGACGGCGTTCCGTCGGGGGTCGGCGGGGCCGGCGTTCTGGAGCGGCCGGTGAAGCGGCCGCGCGGGCGGGAGAAGCCGGGCGTGCGGGTGCTCACCATGGTGGAAGGTTATGGGTGGGAGCGGGGCCCTGTCGCCATGGCGTCGACCACGGCGCGAGTGGTGGCACGAGGGGGGCCGCCGGGTGTCGTTCCCACCGGCGGCCCCTCATGTCCGGATACGTCCGGTTCAGCTGTTCGTGTCGGCGGGGGTGTCCGCCGTGACGGCCTGCTGGGCCGACTGCTCCAGCTTGGAGTGCTTGATGCTGTAGCCGAAGTAGACGACCACGGCGACGGCGATGGCGATCCCGCCGGCCCGGAAGGTGTCCGCGTGCAGGCCGGTGATCAGGTAGATGCAGAAGGCGACGCTGAGCAGCGGGACGACCGGGTAGCCGGGGACCCTGAAGCCGCGCGGCAGGTCGGGCTGGGTGCGGCGCAGGATGATCACGCCGATCGAGACCACCGAGAAGGCGATGAGGGTCCCGAGGCTGGTGATGTCGGCCAGGATGTTCAGCGGGATGAACGCGGCCAGGGCGCCGACGCCGAGGCCCACCACGAGGGTGTTCCAGACCGGGGTGCCGGTGCGCGGGGAGAGCTGGGCGAAGCGCTTGGGCAGCATGCCGTCGCGGCCCATCGAGTACAGGATGCGGGTCTGGCCGTAGATCACCACGAGGGTGATGCTGAAGATCGAGATGATCGCGCCGACGGCGAAGACCATCGCGGGCCAGCTCTGGCCGGTGATGTCCTGGAGGATCTGGGCGAGCCCGGCCTCCTGGCCGTCGAACTTCTCCCACGGCTGGGCGCCGATGCCGGCCAGCGCGACCAGGATGTAGAGCAGGGTCACCACGACCAGCGAGATGATGATCGCCAGCGGCAGGGTGCGGCGCGGGTTCTTGACCTCCTCACCGGCGGTGGACACGGCGTCCAGGCCGATGAAGGAGAAGAAGATGCTGGACGCGGCGACCTGCACGCCGCCGATGCCGAGCGGCATGAACGGGGTCAGGTTGCCGGAGTGGAAGCCGGTGAGGGCGACGCCGACGAAGAGGATCAGGATGAGGATCTTGATCCCGACCATGGCCGCGTTGACCTTCACCGACTCGCTGACGCCGCGGATCAGCAGGAAGCAGACCATGGCGACCAGCAGCAGCGCCGGCAGGTTGAACCAGTGGGTGCTGTCCGGCGCGCCGGACAGCTGCTCCGGGATGGTGACGCCGAACGCCAGGTCGAGGAACTTGTTCAGGTACTCGGCCCAGCTGACCGCGATCGCCGAGGCGGAGACGCCGTACTCCATCAGCAGGCAGATGCCGACGCCGAACGCGACGCCCTCGCCGAGCGTGGCGTAGGCGTAGGAGTACGAGGAGCCGGAGACCGGGATCGCGGAGGCCATCTCGGCGTAGCAGAGCGCGGTGAGTCCGGCGGTGACCGCGGCGATCACGAAGGACAGGATGACGGCCGGGCCGGCCGAGGGCACCGCGGTGCTGAGCACGAAGAAGATGCCGGTGCCGATGGTGGCACCGATGCCGATCGAGGACAGCTGCCAGAGGCCGATCGTGCGGCGCAGGTGGATGCCGGAGCGTCCGCCCTCCTCGGGCGCGCCGGCGGGAAGGCCATGGCCCTCACTCTCGGCGATGAGTGATGAGACGGGCTTGCGTCGCAGCAGACGCGCGCCGAGGGAGTTGCTGGCCAAAACTGCGGTCCTTCTAGGCGGGGGAGGGTGTCCTAGCGGCCGGTCACCCGACGCCCCGTGGGGTGTCATCGGGGACCAACCGAACAAACATGGGACAGTACCCCGCGAATGCACCAGTGTCGCAAACGAACAGTCTCGCTCGGCGCATTGTACGAATCGGCGCAACGGGGCACACAAACCGGACACTTCGCAAACGGCGCATCTCCTCTCCAGCGGTTAAAGCAGCAGGTCAGAGGCCGTCGCGAAGATCAACCGCCGAGCACCGCCTGCATCACCGAGCGGGCGACCGGCGCGGCGAGCCCGCCGCCGGTGGCCTCCGCGGCACCGCTGTCCGCGATCACCACCGCCACCGCCACCGGCGGCACCCGGTCCGAGCCGGCCGGCCCGGCCCAGGCGATGAACCAGGCGTACGGCGTCGCGCCGTTGTCCACCCCGTGCTGGGCGGTTCCGGTCTTGCCGCCGACCACCGCACCGGGGATCCGGGCGTCGCGGCCGGTGCCCCGCTCCACCGCGTCGGTCATCAGCCGCTGCACCTGCGCGGCCACCTCCGGCGTCATCGCCCTCCGGTAGGTGGCGGGCTTCATCAGCCGCACCGTGCCGCCGTCGCTCCTGGTCAGCTCGTCCACAAGCTGTGGACGCATCACCGTGCCGCCGTTGGCGACCCCGGCGGCGACCATCGCCATCACCAGCGGGGTGGCCGCGGTGTCGAACCGGCCGATCGAGGAGAGCGCCAGCTGCGACTGGTCCATCGTGGTGTCGAAGTTCGACCGGGCGGCGCGCACCGGCGTGTCCAGCCCGGGGTCGTTGAAGCCGAAGCTCTCGGCCATCGCCGCCGTCCGGTCCAGCCCGGTCCGCACCCCGAGGTAGCCGAGGACGCTGTTGCAGCTGAGCACCATCGCGGTGTCCAGCGACTGCCCGGGCCGGTCGCACTCCGGGGTGTCGTCGACCAGTGTCGTGGCCGTCCCCGGCAGCACGTACGGGGAGGGCGCACCGGTCGGCGCGTCGACGTCCGTGACCACCCCGTTCGCGAGCGCGGCCGCCGCGGTGACCACCGTGAAGGTCGACCCGGGCGGGTAGGTCTGGCGCAGCGCACGGTTGAGCATCGGCTGGTCGGTGTCGAGCCGCAGCCGGTTCCAGGCGGCCTGGTCGGCCGCGCCGGAGCCGGCGAAACCGCCCGGGTCGTAGGAGGGCGTGCTGGCCAGCGCCAGGATCCGGCCGGTGGCCGGCTCGATCGCGGCGACCGCGCCCTGCCGGCTGCCGAGCCCGCGCATCGCGGCCTCCTGGGCGGCCCGGTTCAGCGTGGTGCGGACGTCCCCGCCGGGGTTCCGCCGGCGGGCCACCGCGTCCCAGACCGCCCAGCCGGACAGCCCCGGGTCGGTGCCGGACAGCAGGTCGTCCTCGGCGCCCTCCAGCTGGCTGGCGCCGTAGGCCTGCGAGGCGAAGCCGGTGACCGCCGCGAACAGCGGGCCGTCGGTGTAGGTGCGCTTGTAGGCGTAGCGGCCGCCGGTGGGCGCCGAGCCGGTCACGGCGTCCGCGCCGACCAGGATGTCGCCGCGCGGCCGGGAGTACCGCTCGACGGTGAGCCGCTGGTTGGCGGTGTTGTGGTCGAGCCCGTCCGCCTCGAACACCTGCACCCGGGTGGCCTGGACGCACAGCGCGGCGATCAGCAGCAGGCAGAAGGTGCCCGCCCGGCGCCCGGTGACGGAGATGCCCGGCAGCCCCTGCGGCCCGTTCCCCCGGGGGCCCGCGCCCGTCACGGCCGCCCTCCCGCCGCGGACCGGGCGGCGACCGGCGCCGGCCGGCGGGCGGTGTCGCTCATCCGCACCAGCAGCGCCACGATGATCCAGTTGGTGACCACCGAGGACCCGCCCTGGGCGACGAACGGCAGGGTCATCCCGGTCAGCGGGATCAGGGCGAGCACCCCGCCCGCCACCACGAACACCTGCAGGGCGACGATCGCGGCCAGCCCGATCGCCAGCAGCCGCCCGAACGGGTCACGCAGGGCGATGCCCGTCCGGAACCCCCGGGAGACCAGCACCGCGTACAGCAGGAACACCGCGATCAGCCCGGCGAGGCCGAGCTCCTCACCGAGGGTGGCGAGGATGAAGTCGGACTTGGCGGCGAAGCCGATCAGCACCGAGTGGCCGTTGCCGAGGCCGGTGCCCAGCTCCCCGCCCCAGGCGAAGGCGAACAGCGACTGGGCGATCTGGTTGGCGCCCCGGCCCGCCGCGATCGATCCCAGCGGGTCCAGCCAGTCGGCGACCCGGCTGTGCACGTGCGGCGAGAGCCGGCCCACCGTCACCGCCCCGACCGCCGCCAGCACCAGCCCGATCGCGACCCACCCGGTGCGCGCGGTGGCCACGTACAGCATCACCACGAACAGGCCGAAGAACAGCAGCGAGGTGCCGAGGTCCGTCTCCAGCACCAGGACGCCGACGAAGGCGGCCCAGATCAGCAGCACCGGCCCGAGCACCCGCCCGGGCGGCAGCCGCAGGCGCCCGATCCGGCGGCCGGTGAGCGCCAGCGCGTCACGGTGCACCGCCAGGTAGGCGGCGAAGAAGACGGCCAGCAGGATCTTGGCGAACTCCCCCGGCTGGAAGGAGAGCGGCCCGGCGGTGATCCAGATCCGCGAGCCGTACACCGGCGGGAAGAAGACCGGCAGGATCAGCAGCACCAGCGCCGCCAGCGCGCCGAGGTAGGCGTACCGCTGCAGCCACCGGTGGTCGCGCACCAGCAGCACCACGGCGGCGAACAGCGCCACCCCGAGGCCCGACCAGAGCAGCTGCGCGGAGGCCGCGCCGGCGCCGGAGGTGGCCCGGTCCAGCCGGTGGATGGCCACCAGGCCGATCCCGTTGAGCAGCACGGCGATCGGCAGCAGCAGCGGGTCCGCGTACCGGGCCCGCCGGCGGACCACGACGTGCGCCAGCAGGGCGAGCACGCCGAGCGCGGCGCCGTACCCGGCGGCGTCGGCGGGCACCTCACCGTCCAGGTCGACGCCGACCTCGACGTAGCCGAACACGGCGAGGAGCACGGCGGCCAGGAGCAGCCGGAGCTCGACGGGACGCCCGGTCGGCACCGGCCGGCTCGGCCGGGCGGCGGATCGCGTCACGGCGGAGGGTGTCGCCACGGACCGTCCTGGGGGTCGCGGGGAGCCGGGCGCTGCGGCGGGTCACCGCTGCCCGGGGAGGCCGAACGGGGGCGGACGGTCGGACGCGCCGGCCGGCCCGGGCACCCGCACGACGGGGCCCGCGCCCCGGTTCGTCACCCTAACGAGCACTATCCATATTTACTGCGCTTCATGACGGTGTGTCCCCCGTCGACCGGATCACTCCGCGCCCCGGCCGGCCAGCGCCGCCGTCCCGGCCACCGCCGCGGCCAGCAGGAGGAGGGCGAGCGCCGCCGGCACCCACGGCATCGTCACCCGGCCGGTCCGGGCGGCGTCCACCAGGCCGCGGACGGCCGTGTTGGCCGGCGACACGGGCGCCACCAGCGCCAGCACGGCCAGCCCCAGGGCCACCGGGATGCCGTACGGGGCCCGCACCGGCACCGGCCGGTCGGCCAGCACCCCGGCCGTCACCCCCAGCAGCACGCAGACCACCGCGGTCAGCAGACCGGCGGCCAGCGCGCTGCCGACCGGCGGCTGCGCGGCGGCCCCCGGCCGGGCGACCGTCCCGAAGGTCCCCGAGAGCACCGCCACCTGGCCCACCGCCAGCACCAGCCCCGCCGTCAGCGCGGCCAGCAGCGCCCCCAGGTGGACCTTCGGAGGCCCCGCCGCCGCGACCAGGCAGGCCCGGGAGGCCGGCGGCTCCGCACCCAGCACGCCGCGCACGTACCAGGCGCTCACCGGCACCAGCGCCGCCGCGCCGTAGCCGAGGTCGCCCAGCAGCGGGTTGCCCACCGTCACGCCGACCACCAGCAGCAGCGCGTACGCCAGGAACGGCGGCAGCCAGGCGTGCGAGCGCACCAGCAGCTCCAGGTGGTACCGGGTCAGCGCGCCGAGCGGTCGCACCGTTCCCCCTCCCCCCGGCGCACCGCCAGCACCCGGACGGCGGGGCGGCCGAGCAGCAGACGGCGCAGCAGGGCGTCCGACTGCGCGGCGGGGACGGTCAGCCGCACCGCCGTCCCGGCCAGCGGAGTCGCCCGCGGCGCACCGGGCAGCCCGGGCGGCAGCGGGGTGCCGTCCGGAACGTCCACCTCGATCTCCATCTCGGCCGCACTCTCGGTCTCCACCCCGGCGGCCGTCCCGGGGGCAGTCCCGGGGGCCGGCTGCCCGTCGGGGCGCAGCCCGCCGTCCGCGCCGACCCGGTAGACGGCGCCGGTGACCCCGGCGAGCCGGGCCGGGTCGTGGTCGACGAACAGCACCGTGCCGCCCCGGGCGGCCCGCTCGACGGCCGCCTCGTCCAGCACCGCCCGGGCCTGCGGGTCGAGTCCGGTCCAGGCCTCGTCCAGCAGCAGCACCCGGGGCTCGGCGAGCAGGGCCTGGACGACCGCGACCTTCTGGCAGGTGCCCTTGGAGAGCCGGCTCAGCGGGGTGCCGGCCCGGTCGGCGACGCCGAAGCGGTCCAGCCACTCCCCGGCCCGCCGCCGTGCCACGGCCGCGGGGAGCCCGTGCACCCGGCCGGTCCGCAGCAGGTAGGAGGCCGCGTCGAAGGGCAGCGCCGGTGGGAAGCGTTCGGGCACGTACGCGGTCGCGCCGGGGCGCACCACCCGCCCGGCGGTCGGCCGTTCGATCCCGGCGGCCAGCCGCAGCAACGTCGACTTGCCGCTCCCGTTCGCGCCCGCGATCCGCACCAACTCGCCCGGCCCGGCTGCCAGGTCGACCCCGCGCAGGATCCATCGCCCACCCCGCCCGTACCGCTTGCCGACGGCCGCCAGCTCCATCCCGCCCCTCCCGTCCGCGCCGTGGGAAGGCTATCCGGCGGGCGTAAGGACGGCGTGAGCGCTGCACCGGATCCCCCGGCCGCGCGCCGGAGTTCACCCCGAGCCCGGCCGTCGCGCGATCCGGACTCGTTTGGCCATCGCCAACTGATGATCCCCAGGGCGTGTCTTGTGGGTCTTGTCGGACAGGACGCGGCGTCAGGGTGCGTGCATCGCAAGGCGGAGGATGGAGTCCATGCGGAGCATCGGCGACTGACGACAACGCGGCGAGGTGCGTGCCCTGGCGTCGCGGCCCCGACAAAGATCCGCAAGACACGCCCTAGGATCGCCGGGTGACTACCGGACGACGACCAAAGACCAGGCTCGGCGGCCTGCTGGCCGCCCTGGCGATAACGGGCGCCTCACTGCTCCTCGGCCTGCCCGCCCACGCCGACGAACCATCAGCCGGATCCGCCGCCACGCCCAAGGAGGCCCCCCGGGTCGACCTGGTCCTGGACGTCAGCGGCTCCATGAACGAGCGGGACATCCAGGGCAAGAGCCGGATCTCGGTGGCCCAGCAGTCGCTGAACGACGTGATCGACGCGCTGCCCGCGGAGACCGAGTTCGGCATCCGCACCCTGGGCGCCAACTACCCCGGCAACGACAAGACGCAGGGCTGCCAGGACACCAAGCAGCTGTTCCCGGTCGGCAAGACCAACAAGGTCGAGGCCAAGACGGCCGTCGCCACCCTGCGGCCCACCGGCTTCACCCCGATCGGCCTGGCGCTGCGCGGTGCCGCCCAGGACCTCGGCAAGGGCGAGACCACCCGCCGGGTGGTGCTGATCACCGACGGCGAGGACACCTGCACCCCGCCCGACCCGTGCGACGTCGCCCGCGAACTCGCCTCCCAGGGCATCCACCTGGTCGTCGACACGCTCGGCCTGGCCCACGACGACAAGACCCGCCAGCAGCTCCTGTGCATCGCCAACGCGACCGGCGGCACCTACACCGACGTGCGCACCCAGGAGCAGCTCACCGACAAGGTGAAGCAGCTGGTCGACCGCTCCAACGACACCTACACGGTGACCCCGGTGAAGACCGCCGGCACCGACAAGTGCGAGAACGCCCCGGTGCTCGCCCCGGGCGTCTACACCGACCGCGAGAAGTTCTCCGAGCACCGCGTCTACAAGGTCCCGGTCAAGTCCGGCCAGGAACTGCGCGCCTCGGTCAGCGTGGGGCTGGACCGCGCGGTGGCCCGGGACTACGGCGTCCTGCTGCAGGCGACCAGCGCGACCGGCCAGGAGCTGGTCCGCGGCACCGACGCCGGCAGCGGCCGCACCGACGTGATCTCCACCGGGCTGCGCTGGTCCACCAGCGACTCCAAGGGGTACGTCACGACGAGCCCGACCTCCTCGCCGAGCGCGAAGCCGGAGACCACGGTCTGCCTGGTCGTCAGCAACGCGCTGGCCCCGCAGTCCGGCGTCCTGGCCGACCCCGGCATGCCGCTGGAGCTGACCGTCGACCTGGCCACCGCCTCGCCGGCCCCCGAGGGCGCGGCGATGGGCCTCGGCCGCGGCTGGATCCTGTTGCTCACCCTCACCCTGGCCGGCCTGGTCTTCGGCCTGCTGTTCGGCTGGATCGCGCGCTGGCGGATCGCTGTCTGGCGGGAGAACTGACCATGCGTACGACCCTGCGCGGCACCCTCGCCGCCCTCGCCCTGCTGCCCGCCCTCGCGCTGGCCGCCCCGGCCGCCTCCGCCGCCTCGCCGTCGCCCTCGGCGAGCGCGAGCGGCACCCCGGCCCCGGCCACCAGGGCCGGCACGTCCTTCCTGACCGCGACCAACCTGTCCCCCGGCCAGGACGCCAACGTCGCCGCCTCCACGGGCGACTACCTGTACTGGGCGTTCGGCGCCTCCGAGGGCCAGACCCCGACGATCGGCCTGACCGTCAACCTGGCCCCCGCGACCGACCGGCACGGCCCGCAGACCTGGTCCGTCGAGGTCTTCGACGGGCTGCGCCGCCGCCAGGCCTGCACCGCCGGCACCCAGAACGCCACCGGCGACCAGAACGCCACCACGCTCGCGCTGAGCTGCACCCTGCGCGAGGTCCGCTCCTGGGCCGAACCGTGGTCCGGCGACCCGCTGCCCGGCACCTACTACGTGCGGCTGTCGGTCAGCGACGCCCCGCAGCCGGACCTCGGCCTGGCCGCCTCCGTCCAGCTGCACGTCAGTGCCAAGGGCGACGCGGACAACGCCCAGCCGGAGGGCGGCGAGCTGAAGGCCCCGCTGGTCCCGCCGGCGGGCGGCGGCGCGAGCACCGCCAAGGCGGCCGCCCCGGTGGAGCCCGAGGAGCACTGGTACACCGGCTGGTTCTCCGGCTGGAACAGCCGCTGGTACTGGACGATCGGCGGCGGCTTCCTGGCCGCCCTGGCGGGCGTCCTGGGCTACCGGCTGACCCGGCACCCGCGCGGCTACCGCCAGGCCCGCTACGGGGCCGTCCCGCCCCAGCCGGGCGCCCCGCAGCCCGGGCCCTACGCGGGCTCCCAGCGCCCCTGACGCGCACCCGTCCCACCCGGGGGCCGGTCGGATCCGTTCCGGCCGGCCCCCGGCCGTTCCCCCCGCCGCACGCCGACGCCCGGACCCGCCCCACGCCGGCCCGGACGGCGCCACCGCCTGCCTGCGCCCGGGCACCCGCTTAGGCTCGGACCATGACCCGGCAGCCGGAGGGCAGGATCGTGGTCGGCGTGGACGGCTCGCCGCCCTCCCGCGCCGCCGTCCGCTGGGCGGCCCGCCTGGCCGGCCTCACCGGCGGCCCGCTGGAGGCGGTGTCGGTCTGGGACTTCCCCTGCCTCCACGGCGAGCACGGCCCCGTCCTGCCCGCCCTGGACGGCTTCGGGTCCGAGCACCGCGCGGCCGAGATCCTCGACGAGGCCCTGGCCGGCTGCCCGCTCCCGGTCCACCGCCGGCTCCGGGCCGGCGCGCCCGGGCCCGCCCTGGTGGCCGCCGCGGCCGGCGCGGCCCTGCTGGTCCTCGGCAACCGCGGCCGCTCCTCCGCGGCCGGCGCCCCGCTCGGCACCGTCGCGCAGTACTGCCTCCACCACGCGCCCTGCCCGGTGACGATCGTCCGCGACTGACCGTCAGGCCACCGCCGGACCACCCCCGTGACGCTCGTCACGCCGCCAACTCCCGCACCCCCGGGCGGAGTACCCGTGGACAACGCAGAAGCCCCGCCCGGTCTGACGACCGGGCGGGGCTTCCGTTGGGTGGAGCTGAGGGGATTCGAACCCCTGACCCCCTCGATGCGAACGAGGTGCGCTACCGGACTGCGCCACAGCCCCAACGAGAAGAAACTCTAGCACCTTTCGGAGGGGGTCCGTGACCACCCCCGGCGGCCCGGTGCTGGTCGGGGGCCGGAGGGGTCATTCGTTGGCGGCGCGGGGGCGCGCCTCGGGGGCCGGGGCCTCGGCGTACTGGTCGAAGAGCGGGGTGTTGCGGGAGGGCTCGGCCGGGCGGCCTGCGGTCCAGGTGCCCGGGGCCGACAGGTCGAGGTTGCGGGACACCCGGGGGGCGACCGGCGCGGTGACGTAGGTCGGCAGCGGGACGGGCACCGGCTCCCAGGAGTCCGGGCCGGCCGCACCGCGCTCGCGCATGCCGTCGACCCACTCCTCATGCTCGGTCGCCTCGGCCACCACAGAGGCGGACGCCACCGACACGGTGGCCTCCTCCGGGTCGGCCGCCAGCCGCAGGTGGGGGCGGCGCCCGGTGCGCTCACCGGCGGCCCGGTCCGGGGCCGCGGGGGCCTCGGCCGGAGCGGCCGCGGCTTCCGGGGCCGCGGCCCGCTGCTGCTCGCGCTTGCGCAGCCGCTCGGCGGCCTGGGCGGCGCGGTCGCGGTCGAGCTTCACCTCGTACCGCTGGCGCTCCAGCTTGCGCAGGTGGCCGATGTAGAGGGTGAGGAGGAGTGCCGGGACGGCCGGGACCCAGAGGAAGGCCAGTCCGGCGACGGCCGCGACGACGGCGCCGAGCGCGAAGGCCAGGAAGAGGCCGGTGACCATCCGGCGCCGGCGGGCCAGCAGCTGTGCCCGGCGCCGGGCCCCGCCCTGCGGGGCGACCGCGGGCCGCTCGGCCCGGGCCGCGCGCTCCGGCGAGGCCGCGGGCGAGGGCACCGGCGAGGGTGAGGGCGCGGGCTCCGCGCCGGGTTCCGCGGTGTCCGCGGGGTCGCCGGGGGCGGCCTCGTCCCGTCCGGGAGGGCCGTCGCCGTCCTGCTCGTCGTCACGCGGTCCGTCGCCCAGGGCCCGGGCTGCCCGCCGCTCCAGTGCCGATCGCCCGGCCAGCAGGCGGATGGCGGTGCTGAAGCGTTCCGTCGGACGTGCCTCGTTGAGTTCGTCCTGCCTGCGGAGCCACATCGGCACCAGATAGGCGGCCCAGGCCCCTACGATGACGGCGTAGATAAGGCCGCTACTGCTCACGATTCACACCGTACGGGCGCCGGGGAAGGCCTGGCAGCAATTTGGCGCGGCGTGTCGTGTGATCAAGCTGATTCTCCGACTATTTTGCCGGCATTTGTGCCGGTCCACGGGCGTGCCGATGCCATATCGATATTTGATTCGAACATATATTCAATTACTCGGATCGCGACCGGAACTGAGCGCCCGCCACCGCCCCAGCAACCCTTCCGGGATCTCCTCGTCGGTCAGCGCGTACACCAGGTGGTCGCGCCAGTCGCCGTCGATGTGGAGATAGCGCGGGCGGATTCCCTCCGAGCGGAAGCCCAGCTTTTCCACCACCCGCCGACTCGGCCCGTTCTCCGGGCGGATGCAGACCTCGATCCGGTGCAGTCCGAGGGTGCGGAAGCAGTGGTCGACCGAGAGCGCGACGGCCGTCGGCATGATGCCCCGCCCGGCCACCGCCTCGTCGATCCAGTACCCGACGTTGGCCGAGCACATCGAGCCCCAGGTGATGCCGCCGACGGTCAGCTGGCCGACCAGCTGGCCCTTGTGGAGCACCACGAAGGGCAGCATCCGCCCGGCCGAGGCCTCGCCGCGCAGGAAGCGGACCATCTGCCGGTACGTCGGTCGCGGGCCGGCGGTCTGCCCGGCCGGGCCCGGCGGCACGGTGGCCTCCCAGCGGCGCAGCCAGTCCCGGTTGCGGCGGCTGACCTCCTGCCACTCGCGCTGGTCGCGGGCCCGGATCGGGCGCAGCACGACGTCCCCCTCGTGGAGCTCTACCGGCCAGCCGGCGTTCAGTGCGCTCTCCCGGACTCTGGTGCGTCGGGCCGGGGGTGGTCCCCGCCGCCGAGCTGGTCGACGGCGTGGGCGAGCAGCGGCTCCAGGACGGCCAGGCCGTCCCTGACGCCGCCGGTCGAGCCCGGCAGGTTGACGATCAGGGTACGTCCGGCGAGGCCGGCGAGCCCGCGGGAGAGCGCCGAGGTCGGCACCTTCTCCCGGCCGTGGGCCCGGACGGCCTCGGCGATGCCGGGGACCTGCCGGTCGATGACCCGGGCGGTCATCTCGGGCGTGAGGTCCATCGGCGAGATGCCGGTGCCGCCGGTGGTGAGCACCACGTCGTAGCCGGCCGCGACGGCCTCGCGCAGCGCGGCCTCCACCGGTTCGCCGTCCGGGACGACCCGGGGGCCGTCGGCGGTGAAGCCCATCGCGGTCAGCCCGGCCACCAGCAGCGGGCCCCCCTTGTCCTCGTAGACGCCGGCCGAGGCCCGGTTGGAGACGGTGACGGCCAGTGCCCGCCCGGCCCGCCCGCTCACGCGCCGGCCTCCGGCGCGAACCAGTCGCCGCTCTTGCCGCCGGTCTTGGCGAGCACCCGGACGGACTCGACGGTGGCGCCCTTGTCGACCGCCTTGACCATGTCGATGACGGTGAGGCCGGCCACCGCGACGGCGGTGAGCGCCTCCATCTCGACGCCGGTGCGGTCGGCGGTGCGCACCGTGGCGGTGATCTCGACGGCGTCGTCCGCGACCACGAGGTCGACCTTGACGCCGGAGACGGCGATCGGGTGGCAGAGCGGGATCAGCTCGGGCGTCTTCTTGGCGCCCATGATGCCGGCGATCCGCGCCACCGCGAGGGCGTCGCCCTTGGGCACGCCCTCGCCGCGCAGCAGCTCGACCACCCGGGGGGAGACCCGGACCCGGCCGGCCGCGACGGCGGTCCGCGCGGTGGTGGCCTTCTCGGAGACGTCGACCATCCGGGCGGCGCCCTGGTCGTCGACGTGGGTGAGGCGGTCGCCGGGGGGAGGTGTCGTCACGGGGGGCTCCAGGGGCGCGCAGATCGAATACCGCGCTACCGTACAGCTCCCCCGCCCCGCCACGCGGGAGGGGCCGGGGGCCGGGACACGGGCTCAGGAGCCGAGCAGCACCACGTCGACCTCGCTGCCGGGCGGCAGGGCGGTGACGTCCTCGGGCACGGTGATCAGGCAGTCGGCCCGGGCCAGTGCGCCGACCAGGTGCGACTCGGCGCCGCCCACCGGCTCGACGGTGCCGTCCGCGGCCGAGTAGCGGCCGCGCAGGAACTGCCGGCGGCCGGCCGGGGAGCGCAGTTCCGCCGGGCAGAGCGCCCGGACCACCGGGCGGTGGACGTCGGCGGCGCCGAGCATGGTGCGGATGACCGGGCGGACGAACAGTTCGAAGGAGATGTAGGCGCTCACCGGGTTGCCGGGCAGCGCGAGCAGCGGGACGCCGTCCCCGCCGCCGATCCGGCCGAAGCCCTGCGGCTTGCCGGGCTGCATCCGGAGCCTGCGGAAGTCGACGCCCCCGTAGGACTCGAAGACCTCCTTGACCACGTCGTACGCGCCGACGCTGACCCCGCCGCTGGTGACGATCAGGTCGGCCCGGCCGAGCTGGTCCTCCAGGGCGGCCCGGAGCCGGTCGGCGTCGTCCGGGACGGCACCGACCCGGTAGGCGATGGCGCCGGCCTCCTGGGCGGCCGCGGTCAGGGTGAAGCTGTTGGAGTCGGAGATCTGCCCGGGGCCGACCGGCTCGCCGGGCTGCACCAGCTCGCTGCCGGTGGACAGCACCACGACCCGCGGGCGCGGGCGGACCCGCACCGCGGCGCGTCCGATCGCGGCGAGCAGGCCGAGCTGGGTGGGGCCGAGCCGGGTGCCGGCCTCCAGGACCTTCGCGCCGGCGGCGACGTCGCTGCCCGCCCGGCGGACGTGCGCGCCCCCGGCGACCGGGCGCAGGACGCGGACCTCCTCGTCCTCGACGGGGGCGGTCATCGCGTCGGCGGCCACGCCGGTGCCGGTGCCGCCGTCGGTCCACTCGACCGGGGCGACGGCCTCGGCACCGGGCGGGAGGGGGGCGCCGGTCATGATCCGGGCGGCCTGGCCGGGCCCGACCCGGGGAAGTTCGCCCGCGCCGGCGGCGATGTCGCCGACCACCGCGAGCACCGAGGGGTACTGCCCGGTGGCGCCGTCGGTGTCAGCGGTGCGGACGGCGTAGCCGTCCATCGAGCTGTTGTCGAAGGGCGGCAGGTCACCGCCGGCGACCACGTCCTCGTCGAGCCGGCAGCCCTGGGCGTCGAGCAGTCGCAGCTCGATCGCGGGCAGCGGGCCGACCGCGGCCAGCACGTCGGCGAGGTGCTCGTCCACCGTCCAGAGGCGGCGGGCCGCCGGTGCCGGGTCCGTGGACCCGTCGCAGCAGGCTGCGGCGGATCCGGTGGGGTGTTCGGTGGACCCGGTCATCGGCGGCTCGCTCCCTGTCGTCGTGTCAGTCCTGCAGCTCGGAGGCGACGAACTCGCGCAGCCAGGAGCGGAACTCCGGGCCCAGGTCGTCGCGCTCGGCGGCCAGACGGACGATAGCGCGCAGGTAGTCCGCGCGGTCACCGGTGTCGTAGCGGCGGCCCTTGAAGAGCACGCCGTGCACCTGGCCGCCGGCCTCCGGCTCGCGGGTGGTCAGCTCGCGCAGGGCGTCGGTGAGCTGGATCTCGCCGCCGCGGCCGGGCGGGGTCTCGCGCAGCACGTCGAAGACCAGCGGGTCGAGGACGTAGCGGCCGATGACGGCGTAGTTCGAGGGGGCCTCGTCGGTCTCGGGCTTCTCGACCAGGTCGGTCACCTGGAAGACGTCCTCGCCGAAGCCGTTCGCCTTGACGGCGGCACAGCCGTAGAGGTGGATCTGGGAGGGGTCGACCTCCATGAGGGCGACGACCGAGCCGCCGAGCTCCTGCTGCACCTCGATCATGCGGGAGAGCAGCGGGTCGCGCGGGTCGATCAGGTCGTCACCGAGCAGGACGGCGAAGGGCTGGCCGGCCACGTGCTGCTCGGCGACCGAGACGGCGTGGCCGAGGCCCTTCGGGTCGCCCTGGCGGACGTAGTGCATGTTGGCCAGCTCGACGGACTCCCGGACGCGGGCCAGGCGGTCCTGGTCGCCCTTGCGGGCGAGCAGCTCCTCCAGCTCGTAGGCGCGGTCGAAGTGGTCCTCCAGCGCGCGCTTGTTGCGGCCGGTGACCATCAGTATGTCGGACAGGCCCGCGGAGGCGGCCTCCTCGACGACGTACTGGATGGCCGGCTTGTCGACGACGGGCAGCATCTCCTTCGGGGTGGCCTTGGTGGCCGGGAGGAAGCGGGTGCCCAGTCCGGCCGCGGGTACCACGGCCTTGGTTACCGGAATTCGGGAGTTGGTCGTCGTCATGCGTTTACCTTACTCAGGCACGTTTTGCCCGGGCCGAGCACGGTCGGACGGCTAGGACAGCACGTCACGGGGCCCGGCCACGGTGGCAGGCGTATGGGAAGCGACCGGATGGGCGAGGGAGTCACCTCCGGCACAGGCGGACACACTACCCGGCTTTCCCGAACAGTCAGGTTCCGCCTTGTTCGCCTGCCCCGCACCGGAACCGGGCTGCTCGCAGGGGGGTGCCGGGCGCGTGCCGCCGCCGTGCGCGGGGAGCGGTCCCGGCCGGCCCCGCCAGCAGTCGCCGCCGGCCGACCGGGCCTCGGCCAGCGCCCGGTCGGCGGCGCGCAGCAGGACGGCGGCGTGGGTGCCGTCCTCGGGCAGCACGGCGACCCCTACGGCGGCGGTCAGCCCGTTGCCGCCGGCCGGCCGGGGCTCCCGCGGGCCCGAGGACCAGTCGAGCAGCAGGTGCCGGCGCACCGACCAGACGAGCCGCTCGGCGACCTGGGCGGCGCCCTCCGCGCCGGTGTCCGGCAGCACCACCAGGAACTCCTCCCCGCTGTAGCGGCCGAGGGTGTCGGACCGGCGGATCTCCATCCCGAGCCGCTGGGCGAGGTCGCGCAGTATCGCGCCGGCGCGGCCCCGCCCGTGCTCGGCGACGACCGCGTCGAAGCCGGCGATCTCCAGCAGCAGGACGGCCAGCGGACGCGGCCCGTCCGGCTGGTCGGGGCGCCCGGCGCGACGGGCCCGCTCGATCTCGCGGTCCAGGGTGAGCTGCAGGTGCCGGTAGTTCCACACCCCGGTGAGCGGGTCGCAGGAGGCCGTGCGCTCCAGGTCGGCGCAGTGCGCCTCCAGCTCGGCGATCCGCTCGCGCAGCCCGTCCTCCCGGGCGGCGGCGTCGCCGCGGCCCCGGCGCAGGCGCAGCCCGAGCACGGCGGCACCGGCCAGCGCCGGGGCGCTCAGCGCGGCCAGGGCCTGGACCAGCAGCGGGGTGGACAATCGGGGCGCCCTTTCCCGTGTCAGGCTCTGCGGGTCGACGGCAGCGGCCGGCGGGGCAGAGTTGCGGAGGATCCGATGCACAACGAGAAGAGCGAGCTGAGGACACGGCTGCTGACGCGGCGGCGCGCGCTCACCGCCGGGGAGCGGTCCGCGGCCGCGCGGGCGCTGGCCGGGCACGCCGGGGCCCTCGCGGAGCCGGGCGCCACGGTGGCCGCGTACGTCTCGGTGGGCTCCGAGCCGGGGACCGGTCCGCTCCTGGACGCGCTGCGGGAGCGCGGGGTGCGGGTGCTGCTGCCGGTCCTGCTGCCCGACAACGACCTGGACTGGGCCGAGTACGGCGGCCCGCGGGAACTTGCCCCGGCCGGGCGCGGACTGCTGGAGCCGGTCGGGCCCCGGCTCGGGCCGGAGGCCGTCACGGCCGCCTCGGTGGTACTGCTGCCGGGCCTGGCGGTGGACCGGCGGGGGCTGCGGCTGGGCC
This sequence comes from Kitasatospora sp. NPDC051702, assembly GCF_040681575.1. Classification (NCBI taxonomy): domain Bacteria; kingdom Bacillati; phylum Actinomycetota; class Actinomycetes; order Kitasatosporales; family Streptomycetaceae; genus Kitasatospora; species Kitasatospora sp. NPDC051702. The sequence continues at coordinate 43,619 of NZ_JBFAZB010000021.1, read as the reverse complement.
GCGGCGGCGGGTCGTACGACCGGGTGCTGGCCCGGCTGGAGCGGGCGGGCGCGCGGCCGGTGCTGGCGGTGCTGCTGTACGAGGACGAGCTGCTGGCGCGGGTGCCGGCCGAGCCGCACGACCGCTCGGTGGACCTGGCGGTCGTGCCGTCGGGGCCGCAGCGGCTCGGGTGAGCGGGGCGGGGCGGGGCGGGGTGGGGCGGTGCCCGGGGCTCGGGGCTCGGGACCGGCCCGGTAGGGCCGGGGCCCGGGGCGGACGACGGACGGCCCCGCTCCTGAGGAGCGGGGCCGTCGGGTCGTGCCGGGTCAGCCGGTGGTGAGCACCAGCTTGTGCTTGGTGGCCTTCTCGACCGCGTCCGGCGTGTAGGCCCAGGTCAGCAGCTTGCCCTTGAGCCAGAGGTCGGTCTGGTCGTTGTAGTTGTCGTGGAAGGCGTGGCCGGAGGCACCGCCGACGTTGACCCACCGCGAGGAGTCCAGGTCGCTCAGGTCGACCACCATCCGCATCGAGGGGATCCAGTCCACCTGGTAGCCCGCCGCGGCGTTCCAGCCGGCCGCGTCGACCGCCGCCGAGCCGCCGGAGAGCCGGTACGGGCCGCGGTTGAGCAGCCGGTGGACCACGCCGGAGGCGATCGAGGACTCGTCGGTGCCGAGGGTCTGCTCGCGCAGCGTCAGCTTGTGCAGCCGGCCCCAGCTCCAGGTGGAGACGTCCTTGCTGAGCAGTGCGGTGAGGTCCTGCCGGGCGTTCTTCATCGCCTCCTTGAGCAGGTTGTCCAGGCCCTTCTGCTCCTTGTGGTCGGAGTCGATGTACGTCCACCAGGAGCTGTCGGGCTTGTCGAGCTGCTGGCGGACCACCTCGGTCCAGCGGTCGCCGCCGTCCGGCTGGGCCTTGCCCGGGTCACGGGTGCCGCACTCGGTGACGATCTTGCTGGAGCTGTCCGGCTTGGTCGGGTCGTCCTGCTGGCGGACCAGCAGGCAGTTGCCCTTGGCCCGGAGGTCGGCCGGGAACTTCTGGCCGAAGGCGAGGGTGAGCAGCTGGCGCCAGACGCCGTTGTAGTAGGCGGCGGCGGCCGAGTCGGCGTCCTGGTGGTAGTTCCAGTCCTTGAGCAGGTCCTGGGCCTCGCGCACGTACGGGTCGTCGATCTGCTGCTTGAGCAGCAGCGGGACGAGCGTCTTGGCCATGATGCTGGTGTTGTCCAGCTGCATGGACTGCATGTCGTCCGGGGAGATCTTCCCGTTGTTCTTGAGCAGGCCCTCGATCTGGTCGGTGATCTCCTTGGCCCGGGTGCCGTACTCCCAGTCCTTGGTGAGCGAGTACTTGTAGCTCGGGTCCACCACGGCCTGGTTGGCGGTCACGATGTAGCCCGCGGCCGGGTCGAGGCTGTAGGGCAGCGCGGTGAAGGGGATCGAGCCCTTCCACTGGTACCCGGAGTCCCAGCCCGGGGCCGGGAGGGTGCCGTCGCCCTTGGCGCGGACCGGGACGTCGCCCGGAGCCTGGTAGCCGATGTGCTTGGCGTCGGCGTAGAGCAGGTTCTGCGCGGGGACGGCGAAGTCCTTGGCGGCGCCCCGGAAGTCGTCCCAGTTCCTCGCCCGGTCGAGGGCGAAGACGGCGTCCATGGTCTTGCCGGGGTTGAGCGCGGTCCACTGCAGCGCGACGCCGTAGCCGCCGGTGCCCCGGTCGGGGGCCGCGCTGCCGTTGGGCGCGTACTTGCCGACGTTCTGCTGCTCGGTGCTCTGGTCGGAGATGAGCGGGGCGCCGGTCTGGGTGGTGCGGACGGTGATGGTGCGGTCGTCCCCGCCGGCGACCTTGATGGTCTCCTTGCGCAGGTCGAACTTCACGTCCTTGCCGTCGACCTGGTAGGTGTCCGGGCCGGTCACCTTCTCCAGGTAGAGGTCGGTGACGTCGGCGCCCAGGTTGGTGAAGCCCCAGGCGACGTCCTTGTTGTGGCCGATCACCACGCCGGGCATCCCGGCGAAGGTGAAGCCGGAGACGTCGTACTGGCAGGCCGGCGAGGCGGTGCGGCAGTGCAGGCCCATCTGGTACCAGACCGAGGGCAGGCCGGGGCCGAGGTGCGGGTCGTTGGCCAGCAGCGGCTTGCCGGTGGTGGTGTGGCTGCCGGCGACGACCCAGGAGTTGGAGCCGATGCCCTGGCCGGGGCGGCCGAGCAGCTGCGGCATGCCGTCGACCCGGTCGGTGAGCCCCTGCAGCAGCGCCTTGGTAGTGGCCGCGCCCTGCGCGGTGGCAGCGGGGGCGGAGCCGGTCGGCGGGTTGCCGTCGGCGGGGCGGTAGGTGTCCCCGGAGACGGTGCCGGTCTTCACGATCGTGCCGTTGCGGGTGTACGGGTACTCGGGGTAGAGCTCGGCGATCTTGTCCGGCCCGAAGTCCTGGGCCAGCAGCGCGCGATCGATCTCCTCCTGGAGGTTCCCGGAGAGGTTCCAGGCCATCGCCTTGAGCCAGGCCACCGAGTCGACCGGGGTCCACTGCTCGGGCTTGTAGTCGCCGTTGACGGCACCGAGCAGCGCGTACTCCAGGGAGGCCTTCTCGCCCCCGGGGTGCTCGGCGAGCCAGGCGTTCACGCCGTCCGCGTAGGCCTGCAGGTACTTCTTGGTCTCCGGCGACAGCTTGGTGTCGAACTCCTTCTGCGCGACCTGGCGCCAGCCCATGGTGCGGATGAAGGCGTCGGTGTCGACCTGGCCGTCGCCGAACATCTCGGAGAGCCGCCCGGCGGTGATGTGCCGGCGGACGTCCATCTCCCAGAACCGGTCCTGCGCCTGGACGTAGCCCTGGGCGCGGAAGAGGTCCTCGGAGGTGTCGGCGTAGAGCTGGGGGATGCCGTTGGCGTCCCGCTTGACGTCGACCGGCGCGCTGAGGCCCGCCACCTTGACGCTGCCGTCGACCTCGGGGAAGGACGCGCGGACCGCGGTGACCCCGCGGTAGCCGCCGTAGCCGACGCCGGCCACCAGCAGCACGACCAGCACGATCACGAACAGACGGGCGCGCCGGAACTTCTTCGAGCGGGGCATCTGGGTCCTTGCGGTCCTGACTTCGGGGCGGGCGGGCGTGTCCAGGGCCTGGGGCCGTGACAGGGCACCACATTAGGCCGAGTCGGCCGAGCACCGTGCACGGGGGACGCTCCGCACGGGATCGGAGGAGGTCAACGGGGAGTCCCGGAAGGGCTGGTGGGGGCCCGGGGAGGACAGGAAACTAAAGATATGGCAAAATGTTAGACTGCGTAACGATCCGCAAGGGGAGCATTGACGACTTCTTAACGGGCCCCCCTTCGCCAGCACGACCGACACCCCGCCCGCCCCTGCCTGCCCGAGGTGCCACTGCGTGAACATCGACCACCTGAACCAGCTGCTCCTTGAGTTCTCCGTGATCCTGCTGGTCGCAGTGGTCGCCGTGCGCATCTCCACCCGATCAGGCCTGCCCAGCCTGCTGATCTACCTCGGGATCGGCGTCGCGCTGGGCCAGAACGGCATCGGCGTCACCTTCAACAACGCCGAGCTCACCCAGGTGCTCGGCTACGCGGCGCTCGTGGTCATCCTGGCCGAGGGCGGCCTCAAGACGAGCTGGCGCGAGGTCAGACCGGTCATGCCGGCCGCCACCGCGCTCGCCACCGTCGGCGTCGGGATCAGCGTGTTCGTCACCGCGGCCGGCGCGCACTGGCTGGTCGGCCTGGACTGGCGCACCTCGATGCTGCTCGGCGCGATCGTCTCCTCCACCGACGCCGCCGCCGTCTTCTCCGTCCTGCGGATGGTCCCGCTGCCGCACCGGCTCACCGGCCTGCTGGAGGCCGAGTCCGGGTTCAACGACGCCCCCGTCGTCATCCTGGTCGTCGCCTTCGCCACCGTCGGCGAGCTGGACTCCTGGTACGTCCTGGTCGGCACGATCGTCGCCGAGCTGGCGATCGGCACCGCCGTCGGGTTCGCGGTCGGCAAGATCGGCGCGTACGGGATCAAGCACGTCGCACTGCCGTCCTCCGGCCTGTACCCGATCGCCGTGATGGCGCTCACCGTGCTCGCCTACGCCGGCGGCGCGCTGCTGCACGGCTCCGGCTTCCTCGCCGTCTACATCTGCGCGGTGATCCTCGGCAACGCCAAGCTGCCGCACGGCCCGGCCGTCCGGGGCTTCGCCGACGGACTGGCCTGGATCGGGCAGATCGGCATGTTCGTGCTGCTCGGCCTGCTCTGCACGCCCGAGACCATGGGCTCCTCGGTCGCCCCCGCGCTGGTCATCGGCGGCGTGCTGGTGTTCCTCGCCCGGCCGCTCTCGGTGGTGCTCACCATGACCCCGTTCAAGGTCCCGGGGCGGGAGCAGGCGCTGCTGAGCTGGGCCGGACTGCGCGGGGCGGTGCCCATCGTGCTGGCCACCATCCCGGTGGTGTCGGGCGCGCACCGGGCCGAGGACGTCTTCAACATCGTCTTCATCCTGGTCGTCGTCTTCACCCTGCTGCAGGGCCCGACCCTGCCCTGGGTGGCCAAGCGGCTGCGGGTCGGCGAGGGCGCCATGGGCCAGGACCTCGGCATCGAGTCCGCCCCGCTGGAGAAGCTGCACGGCCACCTGCTGTCGGTCGCGCTCTCGCCGACCTCGCGGATGTCCGGCGTGGAGATCAGCGAGCTGCGGCTGCCCAAGGGGGCGGCGGTCACCCTGGTGGTGCGGGAGGGCAACTCCTTCGTGCCGGACAAGGCGACGGTGCTGCGCGGCGGGGACGAGCTGCTGGTGGTCACCACGGACGCGGTCGGCGAGGCGGCCGAGCGGCGCCTGCGGGCCGTGGACCGGGGTGGCAAGCTCGCGGGGTGGCTGAACGGGCGGTGAGCCCGGGCGGGGTGCGGCGGCGGGGTCTCGCGGCGGAGGTCTCGCGGCGGGGCCGGGCCGGGTGGCGGCGGCGGGCGGCGGCGGGTTGAGGGTGGCTTTCAAGGCTTAACGCGCCGTTCACCTTCAATAGGCAGGACAGTTTTGGATTTGCCCTGTAGTGTGGTGGCCAGCGCGACATCTACGCGCGTATATGTATGATGGATACACCACACCCAGCATCTGCCTGACGCAGAGTTGGCGCGACCGCTCGGCGGCCGCGGTCCGGCCCCGGCCCACACGCCGGACCGGCCCGGTATCTACCCCGGTCGACGCGCGAGAGGACGACTCTCGGCGCCGTCGGGGCCACACCATGCCCTGCCGCGCTACCAGGCAGCAGGAAGGACCGACCGTGACGGCCCGCCGAACGGTCGACAACGCCGAGGACGCCGGCGCCACCAGCGCGCCCGCCCGCGTCGGCTACGGGGCGCTGCTCCGCACGCCCGGCGCCTGGACGTTCCTGGTGCCCGCGTTCGTCGCGCGGCTGCCCTACGCGATGCTCAGCATGGGCATCCTGCTGCTCGTCAAGGACACCCACGGCTCCTACGGCACCGCCGGCACCGTGACCGCCGTCGCCGCCGTCTCGCAGGCCCTGATCGGCCCGCAGACCGGCCGCCTCGCGGACCGGTACGGACAGGCCACCGTGCTCGTCCCCACCGTCCTGGTGCACGCCCTGTCGGTCGGCGTGCTGATCGCCCTCGCGCTCGGGCACGCCCCGGCCTGGACCCTGTTCCTGGCCGCCGTCCCGGCCGGTGCGAGCGTGCCGCAGATCGGCGCCATGGTCCGCGCCCGCTGGGTCGCCACCTTCGGCGCCGAGGGCGCGTCCGCCACCTCCGCCGCCAAGGTGAGCACCGCGTTCGCCTTCGAGTCCGTGACGGACGAGTTCACCTTCGTGGTCGGCCCGATCGTGGCAGCCAAGATCGCCACCTCGGTCAACCCCTCCGCCAGCCTGATCGCCGAGGCCGCGCTGACCCTCGTCGGCGGCCTGGTCTTCGCCACCCAGCGGCGCACCGCGCCCGCCCGGATCACGCCGCGCCCCGGCGCCCGGCGCGCCTCCGCCCTCTCCTCGCCCGGCGTCCGGCTGCTGGCCGGCGTCACCCTCGGGGTCGGCGCCGTCTTCGGCGGCATGCAGGTCTCGGTGAACGCCTTCGCCGACTCGGTCGGCCAGCACGACGCCTCCGGCACCGTGTACGGGATCTTCGCCGGCGGCTCGATGGTGGCCGGCGTGCTCTACGGCGTGATCGCCTGGCGGCACGCGGTGCAGCAGCGGATGATCGCCAGCTACGCGCTGCTGGTCCTGGGCTGCTCGACGCTGTGGGCCATGCCCAACCTGGTCGCGCTCTCCGTCGCCGGGCTGGTCTGCGGCCTGGCCATCGCACCGACCCTGATCAGCGGCTACACCCTGGTCGAGACGCTGGTCGAGGACGGCGCCAAGACCGAGGCCTTCACCTGGCTGACCGGCGCCATCGGCCTCGGCCTGGCGGTCGGCTCGATGGTGGCCGGCCAGCTGATCGACGCCAACGGGCCGTCCGCGGGCTTCCTGGTGCCGGTGATCGGCGCCGGCCTCGGCCTGGTCGCGCTGGTCGCGCTGCGACACCTGCTGGTCGCGCCCGGCGGCGCGGTCGGCGCCGGCGGTGCGGACGGGGCGACCGCGGCGGACGCGGCCCCGTCGGAGCACGCCGCGGCGCGGCAGCTGGTGGGTGCGGCCAAGGGCTGAGCCGGTACCCGCGGTCCGCGCCGGACCACCACCCCGGAACGGCGCGGGCGTTCAACCCGGCTCATCTCACACCGGAGTCGCTGGACTGATCCCGCGGAATGCCGCATCATTGACCATCGTTAGCACTCATCAGGCGAGAGTGCCAGGAGGAAGACAAGTGCCCACGTACCAGTACCAGTGCACCGAGTGCGGCAACGGCCTGGAGGCGGTGCAGAAGTTCACCGACGAGGCGCTGACCACGTGCCCCGACTGCCAGGGACGACTGCGCAAGGTCTTCTCGGCCGTGGGCGTCGTGTTCAAGGGCTCGGGCTTCTACCGCACCGACAGCCGCTCGTCCTCCAGCAGCTCGGTGGGCTCCGGCGGCTCGGCGTCGACCGGCTCGTCCTCGACGTCCTCGAACGGCTCGTCCTCGACCTCGACGTCCTCCTCGACGTCCTCCGCTTCGAGCTCCTCGAGCGCTTCGAGCCCGGCTCCGGCCGCGAGCTGATCACGGCGCCGGCCCGGCCGGCACCGTCGACGACACGGGACAGGCCCGTCACCCCCGCTCCGCGCGGGGGCGGCGGGCCTTCTCGTCGTTCCCGGGCGTCGTTCCGGGCCTCCTTCGTCGTTCCGGGCCCTTCTGGTGGTCCCAGGCCCTTCTCGTGGTTCCAGGCCCTTCTGGTGGCCCCGGACCGGCCCGGTCGTCAATCCGGCCGGCCGTACTCACTCCTGCGGGTGTACGGATTCGTCCACAGGGGCCGGGTTGTCCACAGGCTGCGGATAACGGCTTCCCGCGGCGGCGCCGGGCGCCCATCGTGTGGGTCAGCAGAACGCGGCCGGCCCGGCAGGGGCCGGCGCCCTACGACCCCGGTGGTGCCGATGTCCTCCCCGATCCTCTCGATCCCGCTGCCCGCGCCCACCGTCCCGCCCCGGCAGGAGGTGCCCCGGTTCCCGCCGATCCGGCGCGGCGCCGGCCGGTGGCACCGCTGGCGGCACGTCGTACGGCGGCGGGCCGGGGTGCCCGCGGCGGTGCTGCTCGCCGTGGCCGCGGCACTCGCGGTCGGGCCCGCCCGGGCCGGGCTGCCGCCCCCTCCGGGCGGCGCGGTGGGCCGGACGGGTTGTCAATCCGGAGCACTGGAAGATCACCCGTAACCGGGCGACGACTTCGTCGTTCACGGCGGCATGAAAGGCTTCAAGGAATTCCTGCTGCGCGGGAACGTCGTCGAACTCGCCGTCGCCGTCGTCATCGGCGCGGCCTTCACCAACATCGTCAACGCCTTCGTCAAGGGCGTGATCAACCCGATCGTCGGCGTGTTCGGGGCCAAGGACCTGGCGTCCTACAGCTCCTGCCTCAAGGGCCCCTGCGAGGTGAGCCCCACCGGCGAGGTCGTGTCCGGGATCTTCATCCTGTGGGGATCGGTGCTCAGCGCCGTCCTGCAGTTCATGATCACCGCGGCCGTCGTCTACTTCTGCCTGATCGTCCCCATGAACCGGTTCACCGCGCGGCGCAAGACCCTCGCCGAGTCCACCGCGGAGGCCGAGGCCAAGGAGGTGCTGCTGCTCACCGAGATCCGCGACGCGCTGGTCACCGCCCGGAGCTGACGGGCCGCACCACCCGCCCGGCCCCCGTCCGCGCCACGTCCGTTCCCGTCCCGTCCGTTCCCGTCCCCTTCGGCGCCGCTCGGCGCCGTTCAGTCCCCGTGGTGCGGCGGGCGCTGGTTCAGGTACCAGTCCAGCCCCCGCCCACCGCTCTCCCCCGCCCCGGGGCGGTCGCCCCAGCCGGCGTCGGTGTCGTCGCTCGACTGCTGGTCCAGCGGGTCACGGAAGACCAGCCGGGCCTTGGCCGCGGCCGGCTGCTCCTCGCGCTTCCGCTGGCCCCGGTCCTGCTCCTGCTCCTGCTCCTGCTCTTCCACCCTGCTCACTCCGCTGCTCGCCCGGATCGTTCCGCCCTCAAGCCTAGGCTCCGCGAACCGCGGGCCCCGGTGCGGAGTTCTCCGCACCGGGGCCCGGGAGGCCGGTCCGGTCGCGTGCCACGGCCGGGCGGCTCGCTCGGACCGGTGGGCCGGGTCGGTCGGCCAAGCCGCTCGGTCAGGCCGCTCGGTCAGGCCGCTTCGAAGCCCGCGTGGTCCGCGATCTTCTTCAGCTCGGCCAGCGCGTGCTTCTCGATCTGGCGGATCCGCTCGCGGGTGAGGCCGTGCTGCTTGCCCACCTCGGTGAGGGTGCGCTCGCGGCCGTCCTCCATCCCGTAGCGGGAGCGGATGATCGAGGCCGTGCGGTCGTCCAGCCGCCCGATCAGGTCGTCCAGCTCCTCGCGGCGCAGCATGACCATCACGGCGTCCTCGGGGGACGTCGCCCCGGTGTCCTCGACCAGGTCGCCGAACTGGGTCTCGCCCTCGTCGTCGACCGACATGTTGAGGCTGACCGGGTCACGGGCCCAGTCGAGCACGTCCTTGATCCGGGCCTCGGTGGTGTCCAGCTCGGCCGCGATCTCCGCCGGGTCGGCCTCGCGGCCCAGCTCCTTGGACTTCTCGCGCTGCACCCGGCGGATCCGCCCGAGCTCCTCGACCAGGTGCACGGGCAGCCGGATGGTGCGGGACTGGTCGGCGATCGAGCGGGTGATCGCCTGCCGGATCCACCAGGTGGCATAGGTGGAGAACTTGAAACCCTTGGCGTAGTCGAACTTCTCGACGGCGCGCACCAGGCCGGCGTTGCCCTCCTGGATGAGGTCCAGCAGCGGCAGGCCGCTGCGCGGGTACCGGCGGGCGACCGCCACGACGAGTCGGAGGTTGGAGCGGATGAAGACGTCCTTGGCGCGCTCCGCGTCCTCGGCTATCACCTCCAGCTCCTCGCGCGAGACGCCGTCGGGCAACCCGCCCTCGTCCAGCAGGTGCTGGGCGTACACGCCGGCCTCGATCCGCAGCGAGAGCTCGACCTCCTCGGCGGCATCGAGCAGGGGCGTCCTGGCGATCTCGTCGAGGTACATGCCGACCAGGTCACGGTCGGCCTCGAGGTTGGTCGGGCGGGCCGCGCGAGTCCGGTCGGCCCTGTCGCGAACGACGGCACGGGTGGCCATGCTTGCTCCCTTTGCTGGAATTGCCGAGCTCTGCCTGCCTGCCCCGAGAGGGCAAGAAGTGCGGGCCCCGCGGGGCTCACACGTAACGATCCAACGAACAGATTCCGGACAACATTCCCAAGTCACTCAGATTCTTCCGCGCCATGCAGTATCCTGCCGGTTTTCACCCCGGTTCTGGACGCTGGGTGACCGGCCGGGCACCTCCGGTGCCGATTCTGCGACCGCTTCCGAGCGGGTCGCTCACGCCCCGTGCACACGACCACCGCCCTACAGGGTGAACCGGCGGACGGGCACGGTCGTTCCCCGCGCCCCCGGCGATCACCCGCGCTCACACCCCGGCGCACGCAGGTTCTCCGCACAAACGATGCCGAATCGCTATCACTCCACGTCCCGATCGACCCGGGACACTGGGAAGGTGTCAGCCATGCACCTGACCAACAGCGCGACCTCAGTCACTGCGCGTCACCGCCGCCTGCTGCGGGACTCGGCGCTCGCAGTGGGCTGCGCCGCGCTGTTCGGCCTGCTGACCGTCCTGGTGACCGGGCACTGGCACCCCCTTGAACAGCTCGACCAGAGCTGGATCGACGAACTGCACATCTTCGCCAGGGAGCACCGGATCTGGACCGCCTCGGTGCAGACGCTCTCCGACATCGGCGGCACGATCACGATGCGTGCCCTCCTGGGGATCGCGGCCGCCTGGCTCTGGCTGATCGGCGCCCGGGTGCTGGCCGGCTGGGTGGCCGCCCAGACCCTGGTCGGCTGGGGCGCCCTGTGGGCACTGAAGCTGGCCGTCGACCGCAGACGGCCGTCCTTCGGGGACCCGGTCTCGCACGCCGGCGGCCCGGCCTTCCCCTCCGGGCACGCCATGGCCTCGGCGATCACCTGCGCGGTGCTGGTCGGCCTGGTCTGGTACCGGGTCCACCGCCGGGGCCGGACCGCCGCCTGCACGGTGGCCGCGGTCAGCGTGCTGACCATCGGGTGGACGAGGATCGCCCTCGGGGTGCACTGGCCGAGCGACGTGGTTGCCGGCTGGCTGGCTGCCGGGATCGTGCTGGGCGCCGTGACCGCCCTCGTCGAACTGTGGCGCCCGGGCGCGCTGGCCCGGGACGTCCGGCGGGTCAACTGGCGCACCAGGCCCCGGGTCCAGCGGATCATCGTGCCGTCCGTCCGGCCGCCGCGCGGAGCCGAACCGCAGGGCGACCCGGCGGACCACCCCGACGAGGCCGTCCGCTGACGCACCCGCCCGGGCGAAGCCGCTGACGCCCGGCCGCTGAGCACACGTCACGGTGTGCGGGTGGTGGTGCCGCTACCCCGGCGTCACCCGCGCACGCCGGCCGCCCACCGCCCGCCACCGATCCCCCACCGGGCCACCGGCCCGCCCCCTCGCCGGCCCACCCCGCCACCACCGCGCCGACCCGCCGGCACACGCGGGCACCTCGTCCGGAATCCGGACGCCACCGTCCGCTAGCGTGACGGTCATGAACGCCGCGCCCGCCGCCCCCGCCAGCCACCCCACCGAGGGCGGGTACCCGGAGCGGCCGCTGCGGATCGCCACCGTCCAGGCCCGGGCCGTGGCCGGCGACATCGCCGCCAACGCCGCCCAGGCGGCCGAGTTGATCCGCGAGGCCGCCCGGGCCGGCGCCCGCCTGGTGCTGTTCGCCGAGAAGTTCCTCGCCGGCTACGAGATCGGGCTGATCACCTCGGACCCGCTCACCCACGCCGTCCAGCCCGCCGACCCGCGGCTCGCGCCGGTCGCCGACGCCTGCCGCGCGACGGGCACCGCCGCGATCGTCGGCGCCGCCGTGCAGGACGGTGCCGACCTGCACATCTCCGCCCTCGTCATCGGCCCGGACGGCGGCTTCGTCACCCGCTACGACAAGCAGTTCCTGTTCAAGGCCGAGCGCGACCACTTCCGCCCCGGGACGACCGGCTGCACGCTGGAGCTGGACGGCTGGCGGCTCGGCCTCGGCGTCTGCTACGACTCGGGCTTCCCCGAGCACGCCCGCGCCGCGGCCCTGGACGGCTGCCACGCCTACCTGGTGGGCGCCCTGTTCAGCGTGGGCCACGGCCACCACGAGTCCCGCACCTGGTTCCCCGCCCGCGCGCTCGACAACACGCTCTACACCGTGCTCGCCAACCACATCGGCCACACCGGCGGTTGGCACACCTGCGGCGGCAGCGCGGTCTGGGCGCCGGACGGCCGACTGCTCGCCGAGGCGGGCGAGGACGGCCGCGAACTCGTCGTCGTCGACCTCGACCCGGGGGTGCTGCGGACCGTCCGGGAGACCGAGACGCTGCTGGCCGACCTCGCCCTGGCCGGCGGACGCCCCGCCGCAGCGCGCCACCGCTTCACCCTGGCCTGAACCGTCCGCCGGACCGGACCGGCACGGCTGGGGCACGACTGGGGCACGGCACGACGGGGGCACGGAACGGCGAAGGCCCAGGTCCGAGGGGATTCACCCTCCGGCCTGGGCCTTTTCTGCGTCCTGCGTCGTGCCCCAGACAGGAATCGAACCTGCGACACCGGCTTTAGGAGAGCCGTGCTCTATCCCCTGAGCTACTGAGGCGGGATCCGCCGGGGAGCGGCTGCGTCCCGTTGGCGGATCCTTGGCGGCCGGCCCGAGGGCAAGCCGTCACGGGGCCAGTGTAGCGGGTCGGGCGACGGCCGGGCGGCGGGTACGTGATCTTGCGCTCGGCGGTCCGGGCGTGCCACCGGCCGCGGCGGCCCGGGCGGGTCGCCGCGGCCGGTGGCCGCCGCGGTCTGCGGTCGTACCCGACGGGCCACCGCGGGGCGGGTCAGCCCCGGGAGACGACCATCTGGGCCCCGCCGTCCGGCATGCCGGCGATGGAGACCTTCTGCCCGGCGAAGGCGGTGTTCCACCAGCCCTGCCAAGTGCCGGAGGCGTAGCGGGCGTTGTGGTAGACCTTGCCGTCGTTGCCGACCGCGATCAGCTGGGTGTCACCGCTCGGCATGCCGGTGATCGCGAAGCTGGTGGCCTGGAAGCCCGCCGCGCCGCCGAAGCCGTCCACGGCGCCCCAGCCCTGCCAGGAGCCGCTCGCGAGGCGGATGTTGTGGTAGAGCTTGCCGTCGCTGCCGGAGGCCAGCAGCTGCGCGTCACCGTTGGGCAGGCCGGCTATCGCGACGTCCTTCGCCTGGAAGGTGTCCGCTCCGAAGCCGGCGACGGCGTTCCAGCCCTGCCAGGAGCCGCTCACGGAACGGACGTTGTGGTAGACGTTGCCGTCGTAGCCGACGATCAGCACCTGCATGCTGCCGTCCGGCAGGCTGGCGGCCGCGATCTTCTGGGCGCCCCAGTCGCCGACCTGCGCCCAGCCCTGCCAGCTGCCGGAGGCGTAGCGGGCGTTGTGGTAGATCTTCCCGTCCTTGCCGATGGCCATCAGCTGGCTGTCGCCGTTCGACATGCCGACGATCGCCTCGCCCTGGGCGGCGAACCGCGCGGCGCCCGCGTAGCCGTCCACCGGCGCCCAGCCCGTCCAGGAGCCGTTCGTGTAGCGGGCGGTGTGGTACAGGTTCCCGTCCGCGCCGGTGGCCAGCGTCTGGGTCGACCCGTCCGGCGTGGCCGCGATGGCGTCCTGGGTGCCGTTGAAGAAGGCGGCGCCGCCGTAGCCGTTCAGCGGGCTGAAGGACGTCCAGTTGCCGTCCGCGAGGCGGGTCGCGTGGTACAGGTCGCCGGCCTTGCTGACGGGGGTGGTCGGCCCCGGGTACGGGTCGGCGTGGTCGCTGCCCAGGCCCGCGTTGCAGCTCGGCCAGGCGCCGGTGCCCTGGCCGGCCAGGATCCGCTCCGCCGTCATGATCTGCTGCTGCTTGGTGGCCTGGTGCGGCAGCGGTGCGTACTGGGTGCCGCCGAAGGCCTCCCAGGTGCTCTTGGTGATCTGCAGGCCGCCGTAGAACTGCCAACCGGCCTTGTAGTAGCTCCAGTTTCCGCTGCTCTCGCACTGTGCGACGCGTTCCCAGGTGGCCACCGAGGCGGCCTGGGCGGAGCCGGTGGCGACCGTGGAGAGGGTCAGGGCGGCCAGCGCGGTGAGGGTGAGCGCGGCTGCGCGGCGGCGGGGTGCGCGGGACATCGGGTCCTCTTTCTCGGAGGGGGACGGCTCGCGCGGGACGGAGCCGGGGGCGGGCGGAGCGGCGGGGCCTGAGCGGCGGCGTCGCGCGGCGGGGCGTGAGCGGCGGCGAGCGGCGCGACGGTGAGCGTGGGCGGCGGGGTGCCGGCCCACCGCGGGTGAGCGGCGGCGGTGGGCCGGCGGGTGGGTCCGGCGGGCGGGACGGTCAGTTGTAGGTGCCGCCGATGGAGACGGCGTAGTGGTTGCCGCTGACGCCGTTCAGCTGGATCGGGGCCGCCGGGTCCCAGCTGCCGGCACCGTCCCGGATGGTGTGCATGATCCGGTCGTCGTTGGTGATGAAGACGGCCTGGAACTCTCCGTCGACGTTGGCGGCGCTGACCCGGTTGGCGGTGAACGAGCCGATCACGGGGGCGAGCTCGGCGAACTGCTGCCAGCTGCCGTTGCCGTAGCGGACGCCGTGGAACTGCCGGCCGTCGTTGGTCACCACGACGATCTGCGCGTCGGCACCGGTGCCGGCGACGGCGACGTCCTGGGCGGGGCCGATGTTCCCGGCGGCATCGTAGGCGTTGCCCCAGCCCGACCAGTTCCCGTCGACGGCGCGCACGGTGTGGAGGACGGTGCCGTCCGAGACGGCCACGACCTGGAGTACGCCGTTGACGCTCGCCGCCGAGGCGCTGGTCACGGGGCCGCCCGCCGGGGTGATGTCGCCGAAGTGCATCCAGGTGCCGTTGGCGAGGCGCGCCGTGTGGAAGAGCCTGCCGTTGGCGACCGCGAGGACGTGCAGGTCGCCGCCGATCGAGACCGCCGAGACCTTGGTGACGCTGCCGAGCTGGTTGGTCTGCGGGCCGATGTCGCTGAAGCGGTCCCAGGAGCCGCCGGAGTGGCGGATGGTGTGGTAGATGTTCCCGTCGCCGCCGACGGCGAGCACGTGGGTGTCCCCGTTGATGCCGGCGTCCGCGATGGACTGGACGCCGCCGATGTCGCCGGCCGCGCTCTCGACGTTGCCGAAGCCGGTCCACGTGCCGTTGGAGGAGCGGGTGCTGTGGAAGACGTTGCCGCCGCCGTTCACCACCACCTGGGCGCCCCAGCCCACGGCGTTCTGCTTGGGCGGCAGCGGGGCGCTGTCGACGGTGTTGTCGTAGCGGTACGGCATGTACCCGCCGGAGATCAGGTAGCTGCGCGAGTAGGTGGTCTTGCGCGCGGTCAGCCCGGGCTTCGGCTCCTCGTAGATGACGGCGGTGTTGTGGCTGCCGTCGGTCCAGCCGGCGAACAGCACGACGTGCGTGCTGATGTTGTCGATCATGTCGCCGGGCTTCAGGTCGTCGAGGCTCCCGAGCTTGGTGGACACGTCGTCGAGGGTGGAGGTGACCCGGCTGGATCCGAGGTGCCACGCCATCGAGACGAATCCGGAGCAGTCCTGCCGGTAGGAGCCGTTGCTGTCGCTGTGCCACAGGCTCTGGCTGTACGGCACGCCCTGGTCGACCCAGTTCTGGGCGCGGGCGATGATCTCGTCCCGGCTGATCGCGCCGTTGACCGAGGAGCTGCCCACGGCGTGCGCCTGGGTGGTCAGCGAGACGGTCGAGACGGCCGCGCCGAGGGCGAGGGCACCGGCCATGGCGACGTTGGCGAGCTTGGTGCGGTTCACGGGCATGACGGATCTCCAGAGGGAGCGGGGGGAGGCTGGTGACTGGGCCCGGCCTCGGTGGCGGTGGGGCCCGACGACGGAGGGCGACCGTGCGCGCGGCTTGCGGCGTGCGGTGCGCTGTGTGCGGGGCGTCCGGTCGGCCGGCCTGCGGGAACGGCCGACCGGTGACGCCGCGGAGCGGCGGTGCCGGGACTTCGGGGCGCGGCGGTGCCGGGAGACCGGCGTGCGGCGCCCGGGTGCGGACCCGGGGGACGGCTGCCCTGCAGGAGCAGCCGGTCGGGTCGGGTCCGGACGGGTTCCGGGGGTCCGGGGCTTCCGGATCGTGCGGCGAGGCGGTGCGGCGGGGTGGTGCGGCCCTACGGCCTGCCGGCCGTCACGGCCCCTCGGGTCCTCCGGGGGCCCGGGGCTCCTGGGTCCTCGCGGACCGTCAGCCCCAGATCATGTCGCCGGCGACCACGGCGGTGGTCGGCGGGGCGGTCGCGGCCTGGGCGGCGACGGCGGTGCCGAGGGCGACGACGGTGAGGGTGGCGACCGCGGCGGCCTTGGCGATGACGGTGCGGAGCATGACGGTGTCCTCTTCTACGGGTGCGACGGCTGGGTGGGTCCGGTGGTCGCGTCCCGCGGTGACGGATCCTCCGGCGCCGTCCGGAGCGGTGCTCCCTGGCGGCGATCACTAGCTTCGTCGCAGCTCAGCGGCGGTGGAAGGGAATCCGGCTGGCCGGAAACGTCCCTGGACCGTTCCGGCCAGGGGTGCCCTGGAGTCGCCCTGCGCGTCCCGAGCGCGTCCGGTGCGCGCGCGGTCCGTGACGGCCCGGTCACCGGGCCGGCGCCGGCGCGGCCGTGAGCGCGGGTGCCGACGGGGCGTCAGGGCGGGTCAAGTAGCCTGCGGGAAAGTGTTCGATCCGCCGGCCCGCCGTACGAAGGAGACGAAGGACCCGATGAGACCTGCTGGGCGCCCGGTGGTCCGACTGCTGGGGCAGGTGTGGCTGTGGCCCGCGGTGGTCATGCTGGCGGTGGGCGGGTACCGGCTGGGGACGCCGGATCTGTGGCGGGACGAGATGGCGACCTGGACGGTGGCCACCCGGTCGCTGGGCGACCTGCTGCGGCTGCTCCAGCACATAGACGCCAGCAACGGCGCCTACTACCTGGTGATGCACGTCTGGACGGCGGTGTTCGGCGACTCGACGGTGGCGCTGCGGATGCCGTCCGTGCTGGCCATGGCCGGGGCGGCCGCGTTCGTGGCGCTGACCGCCGAGCGGATGTTCGGCAACCGGGTGGCGGCCGTCGGCGCCGGGCTGCTGTTCACGGTGCCGCCGGAGGTCTCCCGGTACGCGCAGGAGGCCCGCGCCTACGCGTTGGTGACCTGCGCGATCGCGGCGGCCACCTGGTTCCTGCTGCGGGCCCTGGAGCAGCCGACCTGGCGCCGCTGGGCGCCGTACTGCGTGGCGATGGCGCTGGCCGGAGCCGGCCACCTGATCTCGTTCAGCACGGTGGCCGGCCAGGCCGCGCTGGTGCTGCTGCACCTGTGGCGCACCCGCGGGTCGGTGGACCGGCGGCTGCTGTGGCGGTACCCGCTGGCGGTGCTGGTGGCCACCCTGCCGGTGC
Organism: Kitasatospora sp. NPDC051702; assembly: GCF_040681575.1. Lineage (NCBI taxonomy): Bacteria > Bacillati > Actinomycetota > Actinomycetes > Kitasatosporales > Streptomycetaceae > Kitasatospora > Kitasatospora sp. NPDC051702. The sequence continues at coordinate 26,669 of NZ_JBFAZB010000021.1, read as the reverse complement.
TGCCGGTGGTGCTGCTGGGCAGCCGGCAGTCGGACCGGCAGTTGGGCTGGATCGAGAAGCCGTCGGCGGGCGGCCTGCTGCACTTCGGCGAGCACCTGTTCGGCTCGCACCTGGTGTTCTACGCCTTCGCGGTGCTGGCGCTGCCCGCGCTGCTGCTGCCCGGCCGGCGGGTGCAGGCCTGGCAGGCGCTGCTGCTCGCGGAGCTGCCGGTGGTGGGCGTGTGGGTGGTGTCGCAGGGCGACACCTCGTACTTCATCGAGCGGTACCTGCTCTTCACGATGCCGGCCTGGGCGGTGCTGGCCGGTGGCGGGGTCGGCGCGGCGTACGGCTTCGCGACGGGCCTGGCCGGGCGCTTGCGCCTCCGCTCGGGGGCCCGGGTGGCTGCGGGGGCGCTGGCCGTGGGAATGCTGGCCGTCCCGGCCGCGGCGGCGCTGCCGAAGCAGCCCGCGGTGCGCTACGTGGGCTCGCACAACGGCTCGGAGGAGCCGTTCCGGGCGGCCGCCGCGGTGATCGCGGCCGGCTACCGCGCCGGGGACGGCATGGCGGCCCCGCTGGGCGACCAGTCCTGGGCGATGGTCTGGCCGGGGGTGAGCTACTACCTCCCGTCGGACGTGCACCCGTACCCGGTGTTCGTCGCGCAGAGCGCCGACGACGCGGAGGACCTGTCGCCCGCGGTCTGCGACCTGCCGGCCTCCTGCCTGGGGCAGGGCGCGCGGATCTGGCTGCTGGTGCTCGGCGACACCCGGGACCCGCTCACGGCCGTCCCGGACGACGAGGCGCAGGCGCTGCGGGCCCGGTACGGCACACCGGACCAGGTGACGCCGGTCGGCGGGTTCACCGTCGCGCTGCTCGACCGCGACAGCTAGCGCGTGTCTTTCGGATCACGCCATAGCGCGCCGGGCCTGCGCCACGCCGGGACGTCCGGCGCGACGGGCCGCGGCCGTGTGGAGACGCCCGAGGGGGAGCCGGACCGACCGGCTCCTCCTCGGGCGTCTCGTGGGCCCCGGACCGCCGCGCGGGGCGCGGCCCGGAGCGGGCGGCTCAGAGCACGCGGACGAGCCTGGACTGGATGGACGGCGGGTTGAGGTCCGTCTGGAGGGCCACCGGGACCTCCACCCGGTCGTCGCCGGCGCCGACCCGCAGCGTGCCGACCTGCTGGCCGGCCTTGGCGGTGTGGCCGACCTTGCCGGTGTCCAGGGTGACCGTGCCGGTGACGCCGGGGAAGCCGGCCACCACGAGGTCCTTGGTCGCGACGACCGGGACCTTGCCGCCGAGGCCGTCGTCCACCGTGCCGACGACGTCGCCCTTCTTCACCACGGTCTGGCCGGTCAGCCCGGTCTGCGCGGCCTGGATCTGCTTGCCGCTGACCTTCAGCACGGTGGGCAGGATGCCGTCGCCCGGAGCCGCGGAGGTGGCCGGCTGGCCGAGGGTGACGCCGAGGATCAGTCGCTTCACCCCGCCGACCTCCTTGTAGGCGGCCCACATCAGGCAGCCGCCGGCCGGGGTGCTGGACCCGGTCTTCACGCCGATGACACCGGTCTTCGGGTTGATCAGGTTGTTGGTGTTGTTGATCTTCTGGTTGCCGAAGGTGGTGTCCGGGGTGGACACGATCTGCCGGAAGATCTCGTCCTGCATGACCTGCTCGGCCAGCTTCAGCTGGTCCTTGGCGGTGGACTTGGTGTCCGCGTTGTAGCCCGCCGGGTCGGCGTAGGTGGTGTTGCCCATCCCGAACTTGGCCGCGGTGTCGTTCATCAGCTTGACGAACGCCTCCTCGGAGCCGGAGTGGAAGCGGGCGAGCAGCCGGGCCACGTTGTTGGCGGACGGCAGCATCAGCAGCTCCAGAGCCTGGTACTCGGTCAGCACCTGGCCCTCGGTCAGCGGCACCCGCGACTCGTCGAGGTTGCCGGACTCCTGCGCGGCCTGCTTGTCGACGGTGATCTTCGGGCCGCTCTCCCCCTTCTTCAGCGGGAACTTCTGCAGGACCAGGTAGGCGTTCATCACCTTGGTGACGCTGGCGATCGACGCCGGCGTCTCCTGACCGGAGCTGCCGAGGCTGCCGACGCCGACCACCTCGGCCGCGGACTGGCCCTTGGCGGGCCAGGCGAGGTCGAGCGGGTCGCCGGAGAAGCCGTAGCTGCCCGCGACGCTCATCCGGACCTTGGCGTCCGGCAGCGGGCGCAGCAGCTGGGCCACCACGACCGCGCCGAGCACGACGGCCAGGAAGACCGTCCAGATGGTCACCCGCTTGAGCGCGCGGCGCAGCGGCGAGACCGGGCGCGCGTTGAGGGTGGCCAGCACGTCCATCGCCTCGGCGGTGTTCTCCGGCGAGGGCAGCGGCTCCGGGGCGGGCAGCGGCTCGGGCCCCGGCAGCGGCGGGACGGGCGGCACCGGCTGCGGGTCGGGCCGGGGCAGCGGGCTCGGCGCCGGGGCGGGCCGGGGCGCGGGGGCGGGGGCCGGCTTCGGCAGCGGCTCCGGGGCCGGCTCGGGTTCCGGCAGGGGCTTGGGCGCCGGGTGCGGCTCGGGCTCCGGTTCGGGGACGGGGGCCGGCTCGGGCAGCGGGCCGGGCGCCGGGGGCTCGGGCACGGTGCCGGCCGAGGAGCCCGCGGCGCGCAGCGGCACGGGCTTCTCCGGCTCCTCGGCCCGGGCGGGCTCGGCGGGCTTGGCGGGCTTGGCGAGCCGCACCGGCCGGGCGGGCACCGCGCTCGGGGCGGGTCCGGCGGCCCGGTCGGCTTCGGGGGCCCCGGCGGATTCGGTCGCCGCGGCGGCCCCGTCGGTCTCGGCCTTCGGAGCGGCCGCGTCGGCCCCGTCGGCCTCGGCCGCCGTCGGCTCCGCGGCCCGGGTGGCCCCGGCGGGCGCGCCGGGGTTCGGCGTGTCGCCCTCCGCTCCGGCCTCCGCCGCGGACTCCGCGACCGGCTCCGCCGGCTTCGAAGCCGCCTTCGCGGGCTTCGTCGCGCCCGTCCGGATGGCGAGACGCGGGTCGGCGCCGGCCGGGCGCCCGGCCTTCTCCTCCGTGGCGCCCTCGGCCGACGCGTCGTCGGTCTCCCGGGCCCCGTCTCCGGAACTCCCGTCGTCCGAGGGCTCGGCCGGCTCCGGGGGCAGCCGCAGCGCGGTGGTCGCGTTGTCCACCGGGAGCCGCAGCATCGTGGTCCTGCTGTCCACATCCCGGACACGGAGCTGTACGGTCGAGCCGCGCTTGGCCCCCGCCCCGGGCGTGTCACCCGCCGCGGGGGCGGCCTCCCGGTCGGTGCTGCCGTCCGGGTCCGCACCGGTGCCGGCGGCCGCCCCGGCCCCCTCGCGTTCGCGCTCCTGCGCCCGCTCGCCGTCCCTCAGCACCCTGTCGGGGGACTCGCCCACGTATCCCAGCCTCCTCAACGCCCGGCGGGGCACCGGCAGACCCGATTTCGGGAAGCCGACGCCCCGCCCCGTGTACCTGTACAGTCTCCGCCACCGGCGGCCGATCCCGCCGCGCACACCCCGCCCGACCGGCCCTTATTGCCGCCGCACGGCCGTACCGCGGTCTGTTCACCGGTCAGACGCAGGGCCCGCCGTTCCCGGTTCCCCGCCTTCACCGCAAGGTCACGATTCGGAGGCGTACTCGACAAGCCCGTGTGAGAGGCGTCACCCTGTCTCTCATCCACGCGGGGAGGCTTGGATGGGCAAGAGCCGCAGAACTGTTCCCGAGGAACTCTTGCTGCTCGCTTTGGACCCGACCACGGGTACCACGGCGCAGCCGCAGACCCTCGACCTCGGACTCGCCGGGGCGCAGCTCGTCGAGCTGTCCCTGGCCGGACGGATCGTACCTGAGGGAGACCGGATCGCCGTCGTGCTCGCACGGCCGACCGGCGACCCGACGCTGGACCACGCACTGGAGCTGCTGCGCCGACGCGGCAGTCCGGTCCGTGCGGCGCACTGGATCGGCGGGCCCCGGCTGGGGCTGCGGCAGACGTACCTGGCGCACCTGGAGCGCTGCGGCATGGTCACGGCCGTGCCGGGCCAGGTGTGCGGGGTGCTGCCGACGACCCGTTACCAGGCGTCGGAGGACTGCACCAACGCCGCGATCAAGCAACGGCTGGACACCGCGATCCGGACCGGCGTGCCGCCGGACCCGCGGACGGCCGCGCTGGCCGCGCTGGCGCACTCGGTGGGCCTGGGCAAGCACCTGTACCCGGGCAACGAGGGCCGCTCGTCGCGGTCGCGGCTGCGCGACCTGATCCGGTACGACCCGCTGGGCGGTATGGTCGCGCACGCCGTGATGGACGTGCAGAACGGCCTGCCGGCTCAGCAGAACCGTTCGTCCCAGGGCTCCGCGACCGCCACCGGCCGCTCCACCGCCCGTGCGGCGGGCCGGGGCTCCGGCGGGCGGGTCGCCGCGTCCAGGGTCGGCGTCCGCTGAGCGGGTCCGCCGCCCCGGCGGGCGGCACGCGGCCCGGGGCGGTGACCGGTCCGGGCCCGGTGCGCGGCGGGCACCGTCCGCGGCGCACGCACCATCCGCAGGGCCCGCACCACACGCACGACACGCCCGGCCTCGCGCCCGGCGGCGCGTGCCACCGCGCACACGCCGCCCGACGGCGCTGAGCGACCCGACGCACCACCCGCACCACCCGCGCCACCAGAGAGCACGGAGGGGCGGTCGCCCCGCGACGGAAGTCGCGCGGTGACCGCCCCTCTGCCGTCCCCCGGCGAGCCCGCCACGGCCCGCACCGGGGGACGTCCGGCGGAGTCTGTCCTCGCATGTGCCACCGGCACGTGCACCGCCGGGGTAGACAAGTAGCAAGATGAGTCCGAGCCGTTGAGCCGCATTACCACGGGCCGGCCCTCGCCGTCTCACAGAAGTGCTTTTCCGACGATCTGTTCTACTGCGCTGCTGTGATTCCCCGGCGCCGACCTGGCCCAAGGTGACATGCTGCTCCGAGTCAGGGGGGTTGGTCCCAATGTCCGAAGTGTTCCGAGGGCTGCCGTTCCAACGATCACCAGAGGTCCGGCCGGAGGTCGACGTGTCCGCCAACATCAATCCCACCGTGCGCCGCCGACGTCTCGGCTCGGAACTGCGCAAGCTCCGCGAGGGGCTCGGGATGACCGCGGAGGAGGTGGCCGGCCGGCTGATGGTCTCCCAGTCGAAGATCAGCCGCCTGGAGAACGGCCGCCGCAGCATCAGCCAGCGGGACGTCCGCGACCTCTGCGACGTCTACCTCGTGAACGACGAACAGATGCGCTCCAGCCTGATGGAGATGGCCAAGGAGTCCCGCCAGCGCGGCTGGTGGCACGACTTCAACGACATGCCGACCCCGTACAGCGTCTACATCGGGCTGGAGGCCGAGGCCTCCTCGATCCGCGCCTACGAGTCCTCCTTCGTCCCCGGGCTGCTGCAGACCGAGCAGTACGCCCAGGCCGTCGTCGAGGGCACCCAGCCGGACACCGACGCGCTCGCCGTGCAGCGCAGGGTGCAGGTCCGGATGAAGCGCCAGGACCGCGTCCAGGGCGAGAACCAGCTGGGCAGCCTGTGGACCGTCATAGACGAGGCGGTGCTGCGGCGCGAGGTCGGCAGCCGCGAGGTGATGGCCCAGCAGCTCAAGCACATGATGGAGCTGAGCCAGCGTCCGAACATCACCATCCAGGTGATCCCGTTCTCGCACGGCGCCCATCCCGGCATGACCGGGACATTCTCCCTGCTCGAGTTCCCCGAGTCAGCCGATTCCACGGTTGTCTACTTCGAAGGGGTGACGAGCGATCTCTACCTGGAGAAGGAGGCCGACGTGCGCCGCTATACCGGTCTGTACGACTACCTGAGGGCGGCGGCGCTCGGCGTGGCGGAGAGCCGGTCACTGATAGCTGAGATTGAAGAGGGATACCACTGATGAGCACCTCCGAGCACGGAACCCGCTGGCGCAAGAGCAGTCACAGCGGCGGCAACGGCGCCTGTGTCGAGATCGCCACGCCGGCCGCGGGGGCGGTGGCGGTACGGGACTCGAAGGACCCTCAGGGACCACGTCTGCACTTCTCCACCGAGGCCTGGAACGCGTTCGCCAGCGCCGCGGCGGCGGGGGTGTTCGGCGGGTTCTGATCCGGCTCCGTGCTCGGCCCAGTTGCCCGTAGCGGTGCCCGTCGCCCGGCGGCGGCGGCCGACGCTACGGGCAACTGCCGTTCCCGGCGGCCCGCGACGCCCCACCGCGGGGCCGCATCCGACCCGGGGTCAGCGCACCACGGGGTACCGGACCGCCCAGGCCGAACCCTCCGGGCTCCGCGGGTCGTGCAGTTCGGCGCCGTGCATCAGTTCCAGCACGAAGTCGTCGGCGAGTTCGAGGATCGCGCCGCGGCCCTCCAGCCCGGCCACCAGCCCGGGCGGCAGCGCGGTGTCGCCGTGCAGCACTCCGAGCAGACTGCCGCAGACCGCCCCCGTGGAGTCGCTGTCCCCGGAGTGGTTGACGGCCAGCAGCAGGCCCGAGCGCACGTCGTGCGCGACCAGCGCGCAGTAGACCGCGATCGCCAGCGCCTCCTCGGCGACCCACCCCTCCCCCAGGGCCTCCACCCGGTCCGCGGACGGCTCGCCGGCCCGGACGGCGTCCAGCGCGGCCCGCAGCGCGGCGGTGGTCTCCTCGTGCGCCTGCCGCTCGGAGAGCAGGGCCAGCGCCAGGTGGACGCCCTCCTCCAGCGTGCCGCCGCGGGCGACGCTCTGGACGATCACCGCGAACGCGCCCGCCGCGAGGTAGCCGGTGGGGTGGCCGTGGGTGAGCACCGAGCACTCCACGGCGAGCTGGAACACCAGGCCGGGCTCCCAGGTGGTGAGCAGCCCGAACGGCGCCGCCCGGACCACCGTGCCGCAGGCCTTGGAGTGCGGGTTCTTGGGCCGCTCCACGGTGCCGAGGCGCTCGCCGTCGGGCCCGGTGAGGCCGGTCAGGCAGCCCTGACCGGGGGCGCGCCGGGCGTACAGCCACTCCTCGCGGCCGAGCCAGCCGAGGTCGGGGCGGCGCTCGTCGGGGCCCCAGTCGTGCTGGGTGGCGGCCCAGCGCAGGTAGGCCAGGTGCAGGTCGGTGGGCGGGTGCCAGCTGCCGGTGTCGCGGCGGATGTGGGCGCGGATCAGGCCGTCGACGGTGAACAGCGTGAGCTGGGTGTCGTCGGTGACGGCGCCGGTGCGCCCGTACGCGGGGACGTAGCCGGTGACGCCGGCGGCCCCGTACTGGGCGCGGATCTTCTCGAGCGGCTCGAACTCGACGCCGGCGCCGAGCGCGTCACCGATGGCGCCGCCGAGCAGACAGCCCCGCACCCGGCTGCGGAAGTCCTGCTGCTGGGCGCGTGACCACAGTGGCATCACGACGGGGCGCCTTTCCTCGGGGTGGGGGCTGCGCGGGGCACGGCCGGTCGCGCCCTGGCACTGTATTCGAAGGTCCGAACGTATCGACGGGATCCCTCGCACACCAGCACTTCAACAAACTGTTGCCGATCAGCCGTCCCGCGGCCACGGCCGGCCACCCTCGACCGCCTCCCGGCCGGTGCCTCCGCCGTGGACGCCGACGTGCTCGGCGAGCGGTACGCCCGCGGCCGTTCAGCGCGGGCAGGTGCCGTCCTGGCCCAGGACGCCCACCACGGCGATGGTCTCCAGCAGCCCGAGGAAGCCCACGATGCCGGCGACCACGACCGCGGAGAGCCGCAGGCCCGGCCGCCGCTCGGAGACCACCGCGGCCCGGACCGTCGCCACCGTGGCCACCAGGCTCAGCACCGGGGCGCCGATCGCCGCGGCCACGATCGACCCGGGCGGGCCCACCGGGTGGCACGGGTCCCAGGAGACGTCCCGGCCCGCCTCGTCCGCGTAGGTGGTGAGCGCGAACGCCAGCACCCCCACCGGCACCGCCGCCGCCACCGCCCACCACCAGCCGGCGCCGTCCCGGTCGGCCCGGCGCTCCACCGCGTCCTTCGTGCCCCCTGGCGTTCCCACCGCGCCCCCCCTCGGCCGTGGCGGCCGGCCCCCGGCCGTCACACCGGTGGACGCCACCGGTGCCGACCCGGGTTCCGGGGGCCGCCGGCCGGCCCCGCGGGCCGGGGACCCCGGGGCGGGCCGGGGACGGCCGTCAGTCCAGGACCGGTAGCAGCTTCGGCAGGTGCCCGTCCGAGGCCAGCGCCGCGGCCCGGCGCTCGGCCGGCACCTCCTCGTAGGTGGTGGTGCGCTGGCGGTGCGGCCGACCGGCCGCCTCGGCGATCGCCTGGAGGTCCCGCACCGACTTGTAACTCCCGTACGCCGAACCGGCCATCCGCGAGATGGTCTCCTCCATCAGCGTGCCGCCCAGGTCGTTGGCCCCCGAGCGCAGCATCTCCGCCGCGCCCTCGGCGCCCAGCTTGACCCAGCTGGTCTGGATGTTGGGGATGTGCGGGTGCAGCAGCAGCCGGGCCATCGCGACCACCGCGCGGTTGTCCCGGGCGGTCGGGCCGGGCCGGGCGATCCCGGCCAGGTAGACCGGCGCGTTGGTGTGGATGAACGGCAGCGTCACGAACTCGGTGAAGCCGCCGGTGCGCTGCTGGACCTCGGCGAGCAGCCGCAGGTGCCCCAGCCAGTGCCGCGGGGTGTCCACGTGCCCGTACATCATGGTCGACGAGGAGCGGATGCCCAGCTCGTGCGCGGTGGTGACCACCTCGACCCAGGTGGCGGCGGGCAGCTTGCCCTTGGTGAGCACCCAGCGGACCTCGTCGTCCAGGATCTCCGCCGCGGTGCCCGGGATGGTGTCCAGGCCGGACTCCTTGGCCCGCTGCAGCCAGTCGCGCACCGAGAGCCCGGTGCGCGTCGCGCCGTTGACCACCTCCATCGGCGAGAAGGCGTGCACGTGGATGCCGGGCACCCGTTCCTTCACCGCACGGGCGATGTCGAAGTAGGCGGTGCCCGGCAGGTCCGGGTGGATGCCGCCCTGCATGCAGACCTCGGTGGCGCCGACCTCCCAGGCCTGCGCGGCCCGGTCGGCGACCTGCTCCAGCGACAGCGTGTAGGCGTCGGCGTCGGTGCGGCGCTGGGCGAAGGCGCAGAAGCGGCAGCCGGTGTAGCAGACGTTGGTGAAGTTGATGTTCCGGGTGACGCAGTAGGTGACGTCCTCCCCGACGGCGGCGCGGCGGACGTCGTCGGCGATCCGGCACAGCGCGTCCAGGGCCGGGCCGTCGGCGTGGAACAGGGCCAGTGCCTGGTCGTCGGTCAGCCGCGTCGGGTCGTCGGCGGCGACGGCCAGCGCCTCGCGCAGGTCCCCGGCGAGCCGCTCCGGCGCGCCCTCGGCGAGCACCTGCTCGCGCAGCACCTCCCAGTCGCCGTAGACGTCCTCGAAGTCGGCCCGGCGGTCACCGGTGCGGCCCTCGGTGTCGACGGCGGTGTGCAGGTCGGTCCGCCCGTAGGAGGCGGGCAGGTCCTCGGGCTCCTGCCAGGGCAGGCCGCGGACCACCGCGTCCGGATTCGCCAGCCCGGTGTCCGGGTCGGCCAGCGCCCGCACGTGCGGCAGCACCCGCGGGTCGAGCCAGGGCTCGCCGCGCCGCACGTACTCGGGGTAGACCGCGAGCCGCTCGCGCAGCTCGAAGCCGGCCGCCGCGGAGCGCTCCGCGAGCCGCTCGATCTGCGGCCAGGGGCGCTCGGGGTTGACGTGGTCGGGGGTGAGCGGGGAGACGCCGCCCCAGTCGTCGACACCGGCCGCGATCAGCCGCTCGTACTCGCCGTCCACCAGGTTCGGCGGCGCCTGCAGGCAGGCGGTCGGGCCCATCAGGTGCCGGGCCACCGCCACCGTGGCGACCAGCTCGTCGAGTTCGGCGTCGGGCATGCCGCGCATCGCCGTGTCCGGCTTGGCGCGGAAGTTCTGCAGGATCAGCTCCTGGACGCCGTGGTACGCCCGGGAGATCCGGCGCAGCGCGAACAGCGACTCGGCGCGCTCCGCGTACGTCTCGCCGATGCCGATCAGCAGGCCGCTGGTGAACGGGACGGAGCTGCGCCCGGCGTCCTCCAGCACCCGCAGCCGGACGGCCGGTTCCTTGTCGGGCGAGCCGTGGTGCGGGCCGCCGGGCTCGCTCCACAGCCGGGTGGCGGTGGTCTCCAGCATCATGCCCATCGAGGCGGACACCGGCTTGAGCCGCTGGAAGTCCGTCCAGCTCAGCACCCCGGGGTTGAGGTGCGGCAGCAGGCCGGTCTCCTCCAGGATGCGGACGGACATCGCCCGGACGTAGGCGATGGTGTCGTCGTAGCCGTGCGCGTCCAGCCACTCGCGGGCCTCGGGCCAGCGGTCCTCGGGCTTGTCGCCGAGGGTGATCAGGGCTTCCTTGCAGCCGAGTTCGGCCCCGCGCCGGGCGACGTCCAGGACCTCGTCGGGGGACATGAACATCCCGTGGCCGTCCCGGCGCAGCCGGCCGGGGACGGTGGCGAAGGTGCAGTAGTGGCACCGGTCGCGGCACAGCCGGGTGAGCGGGATGAAGACGCTCTTGGAGTAGGTGATGACGCCGGGGCGACCGGCGGCCGCCAGTCCGGCGTCGCGGACCCGGGCGGCGCTCGCGCAGAGGTCCGCCAGGTCCTCGCCCCTGGCCCGGAGCAGCACGGCGGCCTCGGTCACGTCGAGGGCGACGCCGTCCCGGGCGCGGCGCAGGGCACGGCGCATCGCGTTCGCGGTCGGGGGGGTGCTTGCGTCCACGGCGGTTCCGTCCATGGCGCGACCCTACGCCAGGTGTGGTACGTCGGGAGGAGTCAACCCTGAGGGCGTCTCAGGGTCGATGTACCCGGGAGGTTTACCCCGAACTGGCCCTGCAGGGCGATGACGGCGCCGGTGGTGCGCCCTCTAATGGAGGGGTACAGCCAATCGCTCGCGTTCGTAGAGGAGTTGAGGACGCCATGACCAATGACACGGCGGCGGGGGACAGCGTGGACGGCGGCGTGCCGTACCGCTCGCGGCGGCGCACCGCGATCCGGGCCGGGGTGCCGCTGGCCATCGCCGCGGTGATCGCCACCGGGATCGGGCTGGTGCCCGCGCTGGCCGCCGACTCCCCGCCCGACCTGCCCACCCTGCCCGCGGAACAGGTGGTGGCCAAGGCGCTGGGCTCCGAGGCGCAGACCCTCTCCGGCACGGTGTCCGTCTCCACCGACCTCGGCCTGCCGACCCAGCTGCTCGGGGCGGCGGCGGGCGGGATCGGCGCGGCGGCCGGGCGCGGCGGCGGGGACTCCTCCGCGGCCGATCCCCAGGCCAAGCTGCTCGGGCTGCTCGGCGGCGACCAGACCCTGCGGATCGCGGTGGACGGCCCGGACCGCCAGCGGGTGGACCTGTTGGAGAACATGTCCGGCTACACCGTCGTGCACAACGGCGACCAGGCCTGGGCCTGGGACAGCACCACCAACACGGCCCTGCACCTGACCGGCCAGGCCGCCCGGCACGCCGCCGGCACCGGGGGCGCGCACCCGGGGGCGCCGCTGACCGGGGTGCCGACCACCCCGCAGGAGGCGGCCCGGCAGTTCCTGACCGGGAGCGCGGGCACCACCGCGGTCACCGTCTCCGGCACCGCCAACGTGGCCGGGCAGAAGGCGTACCAGCTGAGCGTCAAGCCCACCCAGCCGGGTTCGACCGTCGCCGAGGTCCGGATCTCGGTGGCCGCCGACAACGGCGTGCCGCTCGCCGTGGTGGTCAAGGGCGTCGACGGCTCGACGGTGCTGGACGTCCGCTTCACCGACGTGTCCTTCGCCAAGCCGGCCGGCAAGACCTTCGACTTCACCGTGCCCAAGGGCGCCAAGGTGACGGAGCAGAAGGCCGGCGGGGGATCCGCCCCGGGCGCCGGTGGCGAGGACGCCGCCGGGAAGGGCCGGGCCGGCGGGGAGAACGCCGGCAAGGGCGAGGCCGGCCGGGGCCACGACGGCGTGAACGTGGTCGGCGAGGGCTGGACGGCCGTGGTGTCCGCGAAGCTTCCCGACGGCACCGTCGAGGCGCCGAAGACCGACGGCACGCAGGGCAAGCAGGGCAAGCACGGCGACCGCGGCCCGGCGCTGAACCCGCAGGCGCTGGTGAAGTCGCTCGGCAAGCCCGTCAACGGGGGCACGCTGATCAGCACCAAGGTGGTGAACGTCCTGGTCACCGACGACGGCCGGGTCTTCGCCGGTGCGGTGACCCTGCCGGTGCTGCAGCACGCCGCCGGGGTGAACTGACGGATGACCAAGGCTCCCGTAACGGGGGACGTTACGGAGTCGGCCGGGGGCCCGGGCGCCGAGCAGCGCCCGGCCCCGGTTCCCGCTTCCCCCGCTCCCCCCTCCTCCCCCGCCTCACCGGCCCCTTCGGACACCGGCACCGGCACCGGCACCGACGACGTGATCAGGACCCGCGGCCTGACCAAGCGCTTCCGGGGCGGCCAGCTCGCCGTGGACGGCCTGGACCTGACCGTGCCGCGCGGCTCCGTCTTCGGCTTCCTCGGCCCGAACGGCTCCGGCAAGACCACCACCATCCGGATGCTGATGGGCCTGATCGCCCCCACCTCGGGCTCGGCGGCCGTCCTCGGCGAGCCGATGCCGCAGTCCGTCGCCACCGTGCTGCCGAGGGTCGGCGCACTGATCGAGGGCCCCGCGCTGTACGGCTTCCTCACCGGCCGGGACAACCTGATCCGCTTCGACGCCGCCGACCCGACCGCGGACCCGCGGACCCGGCGCGGACGGGTGGACGACGCGCTGGAACGGGTCGGGCTGAGCGCCGCCGCCGGCAAGAAGGCCCGCGCGTACTCGCTCGGCATGAAGCAGCGGCTCGGCCTGGCCGCGGCCCTGCTGCAGCCCCGCGAGCTGCTGGTGCTGGACGAGCCGACCAACGGGCTGGACCCGCAGGGCATGCGCGAGATCCGGGCGCTGGTGCGGGAGGTCGCGGCCGAGGGCACCACGGTGTTCCTCTCCTCGCACCTGTTGGACGAGATCGAGCAGGTCTGCACCCACGCGGCGGTGATGTCCCGCGGCCGACTGCTGGTGCAGGGCACCGTCGCCGAGCTGGCCGCCCGGGCCCAGGGCCGGCTGGTGGTCCGCACGCCGGACGTGGCGCAGGCCGCCGAGGTGCTGGCCGCGCGCGGCGTGCTGGCCCTGGTGCCCGGCGACGGGCGGGTGGACGGCGAGCTCGGCACGACCGGCGCCGCCGGTGCGCCGGTCGAGGAGGCGCTGCCGAAGCTGTGCGCGGCGCTGGTCGAGGCCGGGGTGCGGGTGCACGGGTTCGGGCTGGAGCGGGGCACGTTGGAGGACGCCTTCGTGGCGCTGACCGGGGAGGGCTTCGATGTCGCAGGCTGAGACGGCGCCGTCCGGGGCGACGCTGCCCGGGGCCACGGCGTCCGGGTCCACGGCCTCCGGGGTGCCGGCGGTCGCCGTCGGGCGGCGCCCGCAGACCGCGGCCGGCTTCCTGGCGCTGTTCCGCAACGAGCTGCACCTGACCTTCCGCCGGATGCGCACCAAGGTGCTGCTGGGGATCCTGGCGGTGCTGCCGGTCCTGATCGGCGTGGTCGTCAAGCTCAACACGGACAGCCCGCACGAGGGCGGCGGAGGCGTGAACTTCATCGCCCAGACCACCCAGAACGGCCTGTTCCTGGTGTTCACGGCGCTCGCCGTCGCCCTGCCGGTGTTCCTGCCGATGACGGTCGGCGTGGTCGCCGGCGACTCGGTGGCCGGCGAGGCCGCCACCGGGACGCTGCGCTACCTGCTGGTCGCGCCGGCCGGGCGGACCAGGCTGCTGGCCGCCAAGTTCACCGCCGGCCTGGTGTTCTGCCTGGCCGCCACCGCGGCGGTCGCGCTGGCGGCGCTGGCCACCGGTGCCGCGCTGTTCCCGCTGGGCGAGGTCACGCTGATCTCCGGGGACACCATCGGCTTCGGCGACGCGCTGCTGCGGGCGGTCCTGGTGGCCGGCGTGGTGGCGGTCTCGCTGGCCGGGCTGGTGGCGATCGGCCTGTTCGTCTCCACGCTGACCGGCAGCGGCATCGCGGCGATGGCCGCCACCGTCGGGCTGGTGGTCACGGTGCAGATCCTGGACGCCTTCCCGCAGCTGGACGCCGTACGGCCGTTCCTGTTCACCCACTACTGGCTCAGCTTCGCGGACCTGCTGCGGGAGCCGATGTACTGGGACTCCGTGTGGAAGGACCTCGGTCTGCAGGCGGCCTACGTGGCCGTGTTCGGCGCGGCGGCCTGGTCGCGGTTCACCAGCCGGGACATCAGCGCCTGAGCGGCGCGCCGGGCCGGCCCGGCCCCGGGCTCGGCGTAGCAGCGGGCCGGGTGACACACGCGGCCGTGTGTCACCCGGCCGGACACCCGGAACCGGGCGCGCCCGAGCCGGGCGGGCCTCAGTCCTCGAGCAGGACGTCAGTCCTCGAGCGGGGCCTCAGCCCTTGAGCAGGGCCGGGGCGGTGGCGGGCGGCGGCACGGCCGCGGCCCGCCCCGCGCGGTCGGCCCGCAGCTGGCGCAGCGCGTCCCAGGTGAGCACCGCGAGCGCGGCCCAGACCAGCGCGAAACCGGCCCAGCGGGCGGGCGGCATCGACTCGTGGAACACCGCGACACCGATCAGGAACTGGAACACCGGCGCCAGGTACTGCAGCAGCCCGAGCACGGTCAGCGGGACCCGCACGGCCGCCGCGCCGAAGAACAGCAGCGGGACGGCGGTGATCAGCCCGCTGAGCACCAGCAGCGCGGAGTGCCCCCAGCCGTACGAGCCGGCGACGGTGTGGCCGAAGGTGCCGCGCCCGCTGACCTCCAGGTAGATCAGGTAGCCGAGCGCGAACGGGAACATGAAGGCGCTCTCCGCGGCCAGGCTCTCCAGCCCGCTCAGCCCGACCTTCTTCTTCAGCAGGCCGTACGTGGCGAAGGAGAACGCGAGGGTGAGCGCGATCCACGGCAGCCGCCCGTAGGCGACGCTCAGCACCGCGACGGCCGCCGCGCCGATGCCGACGGCCGCCCACTGCCCGCGGCGCAGCCGCTCCTTGAGGACGAGGACGCCGAACGCGATGGTGACCAGCGGGTTGATGAAGTAGCCGAGGCTGGTCTCGACGACGTGCCCGGCGTTGACGGCCCAGATGTAGACGCCCCAGTTGACCGAGATCACCGCGGCCGCGGCCGCCAGCATGGCGAGCCGGCGGGGCTGGCGCAGCAGCGGGCGTATCCAGCTCCAGTGCCGCTGGGCGACCAGGAAGAGGACGACGGCGAGCAGCGACCAGACCATCCGGTTGGCCAGGATGTCGTCGGCGGCGCCGGGCTCCAGCAGTGGCCAGAACAGCGGGAAGAGCCCCCAGATGCCGTAGGCCGCGAAGCCGTACCAGAGGCCTCTTCCGCTGTCCTGATCTGTCTCCGGCATGGCCGCCTGCCCTCCGCGCGCACGTGTGTCCAGGTGACGGTAGCGGGCGGGAGGGCAGACTGTCATCTCCGTTTCCGCATTTTGGTCATGACAGGCGCTGACCTGCGGAGACGTCGGGCGGCCCGGGCCGGCGTCAGGCCCCGAGCGCGGCCCGGACCGACTCGGCCAGCGGGACGGTCGGGCGGCCGATCAGCCGGCCCAGGTCGTCGCCCCGCCGCGCCAGCTCGCCCCGGGCGATCGCCGCGTCGGTGTCCGGGAAGAGCCCGGCGAAGCCCTCCGGCAGCCCCGCCGCGACCAGCCGGCGCACCTGCTCCTGCGGCGCGACGTCGAGGTACGCCACCGGGCTGCCGGAGGCCGCCGCGAGCTCGGCCGCGAACTCCGCCATGCTCCAGTCGGCGTCGCCGTTCAGCTCGTACACCCGGCCCTCGTGCCCCTCACCGGTGAGCACGGCCACGGCCGCGTCCGCGTAGTCGCGGCGCGCGGCGCTCGCCACCCGGCCCTCACCGCTGCTGCCGAAGACCTCGCCGCTCGCGACGTTCGCGGCCGCGGCGGCCAGGTAGTTCTCCGTGTACCAGCCGTTGCGCAGCAGCGCGAAGGGCAGCCCGGACGCGCGCAGCAGCTCCTCGGTGGCCCGGTGCTCCTCGGCGATCCGGAAGGTCGCGGTCGGCGCGGCCAGCACGCTGGTGTACGCCAGCAGCGCCACGCCGGCGGCCGCGGCCGCGTCGATCACCGCGCCGTGCTGGGCGACCCGGCTGCCGATCTGGTTCCCGGAGATCAGCAGCACCCGGTCGCCCGCGCCGAACGCTCCGGCCAGCGTCCCGGGGTCGTCGTAGTCGGCCACGTGGACCCGCACGCCGCGGTCCGCCCAGTCCGCGGCCCGGGCCGCGTCGCGGACCACCACGGCGACCCGCTCCGCCGGCACGGCGGCCAGCAGCCCCTCCACGACCAGCCGGCCGAGCTGTCCGGTGGCTCCGGTGACGACGTACATGTGCGCTCCCTGGGGTGATTCCGCGGCCTTCGCGGGCCGCACCGACTTCGACACTCACCCTAGGAACGGCACTAACTCCTGGATAGTACGCACTTCGAAGTAGGGTACTGACATGGAGGTAATGGAGAACGGTCTGTCCTTCCTCGACCGGGCGCCCGACGTGTACGACCGCACGTGCCCGTCCCGGGGCGTGCTGGAGCACGTCACCAGCCGGTGGGGGGTGCTGGTGCTGATCGCCCTGCGCGAGCGCGGCTACCGCTTCAGCGAGCTGCGCCGCCGGGTGTCGGGCGTCAGCGAGAAGATGCTCGCGCAGACCCTGCAGACCCTGGAACGGGACGGCTTCGTGCTGCGCGAGGCCCATCCGGTGATCCCGCCCCGGGTCGACTACAGCCTCACCCCGCTCGGGCTGGAGGCCGCCGAGTACGTGTCGGCGCTCGCGCACTGGGTGGAGGCCCGGATGTGCGCGGTCCGGGACGCCCGCGAGGGGTACGACGCCCGCGCCGCACGCGCCTGACCGGTCCCGTCCGCCGGATCGGTCCGCGGGGGCGGTCGATCCCCCGGGGCGGTCGATCCCCGGGCGCGGTCAGTGCTCGGGCGCGGTCAGTCCTCGGCCCTGATCAGTGCCGCCAGCCCGTCCAGCACCCGCGCCAGGCCGAAGGCGTACGCGTGGTCCGGGTCGTAGGCGCCGCCGTGCGCCTCTCCCGCGGCGGCCCCGACGCGGGCGGCCACCGGGTGGCGTTCCGCGTCGAAGACCTTGCCGAGCAGTTCGGCGTTGGCCGCCCACCACTGGGCGTCGGTCAGCGCGCTGTCCTGCTGCGCGGCGCGCTCGTCGGCGGCCATCCGGGCGCAGGTCTGCACGAAGCCGAGCAGGTGCGTGAGGGCGGCGTCCAGCTCGACGTCGGGCAGGCCGGTGCCCTCCAGGGCGCGCAGCTCGTACTCGTACTTGGCCATCAGGCCCGGGCCGAGCGGCGGGCGGCTGGTGGACACCGCCGCGACCCACGGGTGGGCCCGGTAGAGCGCCCGGTTGTCGTCGGCGACGGCGGTGGCCCCGGCCCGCCAGCCGTCGTCGGCCGGGGTGCTGCGGGGCATCGTGGCGTAGACGGTGTCCAGCATCAGGTCCAGCAGTTCCGCCTTGCCGGGCACGTAGGTGTAGAGCGCCATCGGGGACAGCCCCAGCTCCTGCGCCACCCGGCGCATGGTGACGGCGTCCACGCCCTCGGCGTCGGCGAGCGCGATGGCGGCCGCGGCGATCTCGCCGGTCGACCGGGCCTGCCTGGGGCCGCGCCGGCCGGGCTTCTCCTCGGCGGTCAGCCCCCAGAGCAGGGCGAGGGTACGCGCCGGGTCTCCTGCGCTGCTGCGGTCCGTGGCCATGCCGCCATCGTTTCACGGCCGCGACGGGGCCCACCCGGCCCGCCCGGGTTACCGTCTCCTTCCATGACCAGTGCCCCGACCGACGGCCCCGACCCGATTCCGGGCACCGACACCCCCGAGGCCGTCCGCCCCCGTGTCACCTGCCGCCGCTGCCACCGGCCGCTGCACGACCCGGAGTCGCGGATCCTGCGGCTCGGCCCGGAGTGCCGGGACCCGGCGGACCGGGTCGCCCGCTTCGACGTCGACCAGGATCCGCTGCCGGGCGTGGGCTGACCGCCGGCGGGCGGGCCCACCGCCCGGCCTGCGGGGCCGAACCGCCCCGGCCGCCGGTCGCGCCGTCAGCCGCGCCGTCAGTCGCGGCGGAAGAGACGCCGGAACAGCCCGGGGCGGGGTTCCGGGCGCCCGTCGGCCGCCGGCACCGGTGCTGCGGTCTCCTCGGCGGTGCCGCTCTGCCCCGCCCGTCCCGGTTTTCCCGCCTTCCCCGCCTGCTCGGCCTGTTGGGCCCGTTGGGCCTGCTCGGCCTGCTGGGCGTCCAGCCGGTCGATCGAGCGGCGGGCCAGGTCGAGGTCGGCCCTCGGCAGCCAGGGCGCGGCGAGCGCCAGCGCGGACACCGAGCGCAGCACCGTCACCACGCGGGTGCCGTACGCCCGGACGCTGTAGTGCAGCCGCTGCCCGAGCTGTTCGGCGACGTCGCTGCGGGTGTCGGGTTCCGTCCAGCCGATCGCCACCAGGGCGAAGCCGGCCGCCTCCACCACCCAGTCCTCCGGCCCGAGCAGCAGGTCGACCAGCACCCGGCGACGGTCGGACTCCGCCCACGGCTGGTCGGTGCGGTGGTGCGCGATGCCGAGGCAGGCGAAGACCTGGACGGCCCGCACCCAGAGTTCCGGCTGGTGGGCGAGCAGGGCCCGGCCGAGTTCGTCCTCGCGGGGCATCGGCGGGTGGGCGAGCACGCCGAGCAGGTCGTCGAGCGGCAGCCCGGCCAGCCGGACGGCGTGGTCGTAGGCGGCGGGCACGGTCGCCCAGACGATCTCGGCGGTGGCCTGGACGAGTTCGGCGCTGTGCGCTGCGGGCGGGCCGACCACCGGGCGCGGGTCGGTGCCGTCCCAGGCCCAGATCCGGGTGGCGGGCTCGGCCAGCGGCACCCGGGGGTCGGGTTCACCGACGGACTGGTATCCGACGGTCGCCCGCGGCAGGGCGAGCCGGACGGCCAGCAGCGAGCTGGGCGGCTCGACGGCGGAGGCGCTGCACTCGATCTCGCTCTCCCGGGTGGTGCCGGGGGCGGCCAGCACCTGGTGCAGCACGTTGACGGTCGCCTCGGTCGCGCCGGGGACCATGCCGAGCCAGGGTTCCCGGTGGCTGAGCCGCTCCAGCAGGTCCTGGGCGTAGTCGTGGTCGGGGTGGGCGCGGTGGTGGTCCGCGAGGGCGAGCAGGTGGACGGGGTCGCCGTCGACGGCGTGCCGCAGGCCGTACCGCGCCGGGGCCGCCTTGGGGTGGTCGGGTTCGGTGGCGAGCACCCGGTCCAGCCAGGGCAGGCCGTCGGCGGGGCGGCCGAGGTCGCCGTACAACTCCGCGACGTCGACCGCGAGGTAGCTGCTGGAGTTGTCCCGGTCCGGGGCGACCCGGGCCAGTTCGGCCTCCCAGACGGCGAGCGCCCGTTCGGGCCGGCCGTGGGCGCGCAGGGCGTTGCCGAGCATCACGGACGGCATGTAGCCGGGGGCCAGGCGGTGCGCCAGTTCGGCGAGTTCGACGGCACGGGCGGTGGCGCCGACGCGGCGGGTGAGGCCGGAGGCCATCGCCAGCAGCAGCGCGTGGTCGCCGTGCAGGTCCACCACGGCCTGCACGAAGTCCTCGAAGGGGCCGACGGCGTCGACGAGTTCGGCCGGCAGCGGGTCGGGCAGTCCGCCCGATGCCCGGGCCACCGCCTGGGCGACGGCGTCCGGGTCGACCAGGGAGGGCAGGTCCTCGCGGGCGAGCCAGGCGGTGTGCGCCCAGGGTCTCGCCGGCTCGTACTGGATCGCGGAGGCGAGCAGCCCGACGGCGGTGTCCCAGTCCCCGGCCGCGGCCTCGACGTGGGCGCGGCAGACGACGGTGCCCAGGAACACCTGGCCGTCCAGCGGGAACAGCTCCCGCGCGGCCGCCGGGCCGCCCGCGGCCGCGCACAGCTCGGCCAACGCCTCGTGCAGTTCCGGCAGTTGCGGGTCGGAGAGGATCGCGTCGGCCAGGTGGTCCGCGGCGTGCGCGAGGTCCCCGGAGTCGATCGCCAGCCGGGCCACCGCCACCTCGCCCTCGGCCGCGAGTCGTGCGTCTCCCTCGCCGTCCGCGTGGTCCATGTGCCGTCCCCCCTGGTCGTGCCGTTCTCCGATGTGCGGCGAAGAGGGTATCCCGTGCATATGACGACCGCATGATCACCCCGATGGCCCGTCAGGCGGGGTGGCGCGAGGCCTTCGCCCGCGCGGGACGCACCCGGGACGCACCCGGAGGTGGCACGGGAAGCCGGCGGGCCCGACCTCCCGTGCCGCCCTCGTGCCGCCGCGGGCCGCCCCCCGGCGCCGGTGTCGGCGGCGTCTGGTCTGCTGCCACCGGAATCACGAACCGGAACGAGAACGGGCCGGGACGAGGACGAGGCGGAGAGGACGGCGGGGATGGGCGTGCTGACGGACTACTTCCGGGCGCCGGACGCGGCGGCGGTCGTGCGCGAGCTGGAGCGGACGGACGGCGGGTCGCCGGAGTTCGACGGGGTCCGGGCGAAGCGGATCGACCCGACCGTGCTGCTGGGGCAGCTCGTCGCGGCCGTCCGGCAGGAGCCGTGGCGGGCCGGCCTGGTCACCGAGACGCCGGTCTGGCCGACGGCCCCGCTCCCCGGCCCCGGGGGGCCGGCGGACGAGGACGACCCGTGGGCCACCGGCCCGTGGGTGACGGAACTCGGTGACGACGCGCGGGACGCCCTGGCCGGGGCCGGCGACGAGCGGTTGCCGCCGGCCGTCGCCGCGTGGGCGGTGGCGGAGGAGTGGGGCGGCGCCGATCCGGCGGAGCTGCTGCCGGTGGCGGAGGAGCTGGTCGCCCTGGCCGGGCGGGCCCGGGCGGCCGGGGAGCGGCTGTACTGCTGGATCTGCCTGTGAACGGGCCCGGTACGGGCGGCCGGTCGGCTCCGGCACCGGGCCCCGTCGATCAGCTCACTCGCCGAGGGTGGCGCGGTACCCGGCGGCGTCGAGGAGCCCGTCCAGCTCCGCCTTCTTGGCGGGCTTGAGCTTGAAGATCCACGAGTCGTAGGCGTCCTCGTTGATCAGCTCCGGACTGTCGTTCAGCTCCTCGTTGACGGCCACGACCTCCCCTCCGATCGGCGTGTAGAAGTCCGACGCGGCCTTGACCGACTCGACCACTCCGGCCGGGTCCCCGGCCTGGAGGGTCCGGCCGACGTTGGCGAGCTCGACGAAGACGATGTCGCCGAGCGTCTTCTGCGCATGGTCGGTGATGCCGATCGTCACGGTGCCGTCCCTCTCCAGGCGTGCCCATTCGTGCGAGTCGGTGTAGCGCAGGTCGGCGGGGATGGTGGTCATGACTTCTCCGTTCGGGGTGGTGGACGGCCGGCCCGCCGATCGTGCCCAGAAGCGACTGCGGGCAGGCCTCCGTTCCCTCGAACGGGCGCTGGTCCTTGACCGCCATTGACGGTGGACCTGAATATTTCATGATGAGAAATATTCAGGTCGCCGCCCGCGTTGGCCCCGGGGTGCGTGCGGGAAGGACCCGCGCGGCCGGATGACAGGAGCAACGCCGTGCGCGTCGAGGTCTGGAGCGACATCAACTGCCCGTGGTGCTACATCGGCAAGGCCCGGTTCGAGAAGGCGCTGGAGCGCTTCCCCCACCGCGCCGACGTCGAGGTCGTCCACCGCTCCTTCGAGCTCGACCCCCGCTCCCCCGCGGAGGCCCGGCCCGTCGTCCCGCTGATCGCCGCCAAGTACGGGATCAGCCTGGAGCAGGCCGAGGCCGCCGAGGCCGGGATCGCGGCGAACGCCCGCGCGGAGGGCCTGGACTACCTCAGCGAGGGGCGCGACGCGGCGAACTCCTTCGACATGCACCGCCTGCTGCACTTCGCCGCCGAGCACGGGCGCCAGGCCCAGCTCCTGGACGCCCTGTACCGGGCCAACTTCGCCGACGAGGGCTCCGCCTTCGCGGACGGCCGCCTGCTGGAAATCGCCGTCGAGGCCGGGCTGGACGGCGGAGCCGCGGCGGCCGTGCTGGCCGATCCGGCGGCCTACGCGGAGGCCGTCCGCGAGGACGAGGCGACGGTGAGCGCGATGGGCGCGACGGGCGTGCCGTTCTACGTGTTCGACCGACGGCTCGGCGTCTCGGGCGCCCAACCGTCCGCGACGTTCACGGCGGCGCTGGAGCAGGCCTGGGAGAGCCGGGTGGCGGTGCCGCTCCTGGTCGAGGCCGGAGGGGCCGGCGCGTCCGGCGAGGCCTGCGGGCCGGAGGGCTGTGAGCTGCCGCAGCGGTGAGCCGGGATCCGGCGGGCGGGCGCGGGGCGTCGGACGGGCCGACGCCCCGCTCCCACCCCTGCTCCCGAAGCGGTCAGCGCCCTGCGGCGACGAGCCGGGTGCCGGACCAGTCCACGGCGGCGCTGATGCTCCTGACCTGGACGAGGCCGGCCGTCCGGGCCGCCTCCTGCAGGTCCGCGGGATCGACGTGGCCGTCCCGGCCGGACTTCGGGGTGAGCAGCCAGACCGCACCGCCCTCGTCGAGCACCCCGACGGCGTCCACCAGCGCGTCGGCGAGGTCGCCGTCCTCCTCGCGGAACCAGAGCAGGACGACGTCGGCCACGTCACCGAAGTCCTCGTCCACCAGGTCCTGGCCGATCAGCGACTCGATGCCGTCGCGGAGGGCGAGGTCGACGTCGTCGTCGTAACCGACCTCCTGGACGACCTGGCCGGGCTCGAACCCGAGCCGGGCCGCCGGGCCGGTGCGCTCCTCCTCCGACGTCGTCATGGCGGTCTCCCTTCGTCCGGAGGCGCCTGCCGCCCCGCGTGCGGGTAGCCAACCAGACGCGCAGCGTGTGGGGCCCGGAACACGCCCGTCGCGGCCGGCCGCGGAAGGACCGGCGCAAGCCCCACCCGTGCCGTCCCCTCCCGGGCGCGTCCGGCGGAGGAGCGTTCCGCGGATCCACCGGGACGCCCGCCCCGGAACGCCCGCCCCGGAGCACCGGGTGGCCCTCCGGACTGCCTCCCGGGGCAGGGACGTTGCCCGGAGGGCCCTATCCGTGCGGCGGATCCGAGGGGTATTCAGGAGTGTTGGATCCGAACACCCGAGGGGACGCCGATGCGGACGCGTGACAGCGAGAAGACCGCCCAGGACCAGGCGGTCGCCCGACCGGTCGCCGCCCGCGCCGCCGCCACCCCCCTGCTCGGCCTGCAGGCCACCGCCGGGAACGCCGCCGTCGTCCAGATGCTGCGTCAGGCCGGCGAGCTGCTGGAGGAGCCCGGGCAGGCGTCGTCGGTGCGGGACGTGCTGCGGCGGCCCGGACGCCCCCTGGACGGCGCCGTCCGCGCCGACATGGAGGCCCGCCTGGGGGCCGACTTCTCCGACGTCCGGATCCACGACGACGGTGCCGCCAGGGCCTCCGCCGCCGGCATCGGCGCCCGCGCGTACACCTCCGGGAGCCACGTGGTGATCGGCGACGGCGGCGGCGACAAGCACACCCTGGCCCACGAGCTCACCCATGTCATCCAGCAGCGGCAGGGCCCCGTCTCGGGCTCCGACAACGGCTCCGGACTGAACGTCAGCGACCCGTCCGACCGCTTCGAGCGCGAGGCCGAGGCCAACGCCCACCGGGTGATGTCCGGTCCGACGCCCGCGCAGCACAGCGGGCACGCTGGCCACGACGACCACTCCGGGCACACCCACCACGAGGAGGAGGAGGAGGGGGTGCAGCGGGCCCCCGCCGCCCCTGCCACCGCCGGCGCCGGAACGGCCGTCCAGCGGGCTCCCGGCCCGGGCATCGAACTCCTCAAGGGCCACGACCCCCTCCCCGACGACACCACGCCGCTGCGGGACTGGGACACCCTGCGCAACGCCGCCCAGCAGCCGAGCGCGCTGGACGTCCACCAGATCCTGCTGACCTACCAGAAGCTGTCGAACGGCTGGAGCAGCGGCATGGGCGAGGTGCAGCAGGCGCTCAGCAACCGGCACGGCGAGCTCAACAACGTGCCGCAGACCGTCGTCACCTTCGGCCCGGTGGTGAACGCGGGCGGCGTCCTCCGCGGCACCGCCATGCGCGCCTACCCCCTGACCTCGCGCGGCGCGGCCGGCTCGGACGCCACGACCGGCGCCTACGCCGGGCTCGGCGGGGCCGTGGAGGGGCACCTGCTCAACGCCCACCTGCACGGACCGGCCACCCCGGAGAACCTCGCCCCCTTCTCGAAGAGGCTCAACAGCAAGCACAGCAAGGAGGTCGAGGAGCCGCTCAAGAAGATGGTCTACAACGAGAACGGCACCTTCGGCTACGAGGTGGTCGTGAACGGCGACCCCAACTCCCCCCTGCCCTACTCGATCACCTGCCACGTCGTCGAACTCGACGACACCCTCCAGCAGATCGCCGGCGGCTACGAGCTCAAGGTCGAACTGGACCAGCAGGGCGGGGTGAACTACCTGGTCAACCGCACGACCGACGGGCCGGACCGGAGCGAGCCGCTGGACTTCGGCCGGGTCGAGCAGGACGGCGTGCCCGACGAACTCGCCATCCTGTGGAACCAGTTGAGGTTCCCCTGGACCAGGGAGTACGGCGACGTGGTCCGGGAGGTGCTGGAGACGGCCCACCAGGCCGTCGGCAGCTTCGAGACCCAGCAGTACGGCGGCACCAGCCTCGCGAACCTGCCCCGCACCCAGGTCGTGTTCGAGACCGGCAACTTCCAGACCATCGACGAGGACGGCGACCTGGTCGACGAGGTCATGGGCGTCCGGATGCTCGCCGAACCGCTCACCCTGCTGGCGCCCCCGGGGCAGTCCGGATTCGAGCCGGAGGGCGGCGCCTGGGGGCTCGGCGCCATCCGCGGGCACCTGCTCAACCACCACCTGCACGGCCCCGCCGAGGCGCGCAACCTCGTCCCGATGAGCGCCAGTCTCAACCAGCAGTTCGAGCGCGAGGTCGAGTCGCCCGTCAAGCGGTGGGTGCTGGAGGAGGGCCGGGTGCTGAGCTTCGAGGTGCGGATGCTGGGCAGTGACGAGCAGTTCGGCATGGACGGCGTGCCGACCACGCTGGCCTACGAGGTCCACGAGTGCCGGCAGGACCAGGGCGGGACGTGGCAGCGGGCCCAGCTCCTCCTCAGCGGCCGGCTCTCCAACGAGAGCGACGAGGCGTACGAGGAGTAGCCCCGGCGGCCCTCCCGGCCGGGGCGGCCGCCCGCCGTCCCGGCCCGGACCCGGCCCGCGGTCCGGAAACCCGGGGGCGCGCCACCCCTGCCCCCTGATAGACAATGTGACATGCTACAAGGCTTGCACGTCACCCTCCGCGCCCGGCACCACGACGACGTCCCCGTCCTCCAGGCCGAGCTGTACGACGACGTCCCCACCCGCTCGCGCGCCGACTCCCGGCCGTGGCGGCCCGTCCCGCCCGTGCCCGACCGATCCCCGTACGCCGTCACCGAGCCGAGCGAGGAGGCCGCCCTCTTCTCCGTGGTCGAGCGGGCCACCGGCGAACTCGCGGGCGAGGCGCTGCTCTGGGGCGTCGACGCCCACAACCGGTGCGCCCACCTGGGGATCGCGCTGCGGCCCTCGCACCGCGGGCGCGGGCTCGCCACCGACACCCTGTGCACCCTCTGCCACTACGGGTTCCGCGTGCTCGGCCTCCGGCGGCTCCAGCTGGAGACCCTGGCCGACAACGAACCGATGCTGCGGGCGGCGCGCAGTGCCGGCTTCACCCTGGAGGGCACCCTGCGCGCCGCCCGCTGGGCCGACGGGGCCTTCGCCGACGAGGCGGTGCTCGGCCTGCTCGCCGGCGAACGGGAGCACTGACCGCACCGGCGGACGGCCCGTCACGGAGGTGCGGCCTCCGTCACGGCTGCGCGCGGGACTCGTCACGGCCGGGTCAAGACGCCGCCAAACCGATGGTGCAGCGGTCGCGCCCTGCGCTATGAACGTCCCCGGAAGGGCGGCCGTCCGGCCGTCCCGAGACACGGGGGACACCCATGAAGTCCATCGGCAGCAGTAGGAACGCGGCGGTCCTGGCCGGACTCGTCGCGGTCGGCGCGTTGACCCTGACGGCCTGCAACGACGACGCCGCCTCGTCCGACACCGCGAAGACCCCGCCGGCGGCCGCGGCACCGACCACCCCGGCCGCGGCCCCGACCGGCCCGGCCACCACCCCGGCCGCGCCGGCCACCTCCGCGGCGACGGCCGCGGCCCCGGCGAACACACCGGCCGCCAGCGCCCCGCCGGCGGCCGGAGGCGGGGCGACCGCGGCGCCCGGTACGACGGTCAAGGTCGGCGAGGCCGTCACGCTGCCCTTCTCCTCGGGCAGCACCAAGGGCACCATCTCGCTGGCGGTCACCTCGATCGACCAGGGTGACCCGGCCGACCTGACCGCCCTCAAGCTCGGCGACAAGGCCAAGGGCCTGGTGCCGTACTACATCCACTACAAGGTCACCAACGCCGGCTCCACCGACCTGTCCTTCACCAGCGTGGACCACGTGAAGGGCCTGCTGGCGGACGGCACCGAGGCGCAGGACCTGATGATCATCGGCACCTTCGCCAAGTGCCCGAGCAGCTCGCTGCCCTCGGGCTTCACGGCCGGGCAGTCCGCCACCTCCTGCGCGGTGGCGCTGTCCCCGTCGGCCTCCAAGGTCGCCGGCGCCGAGTACTGGGGGGACCCGTACACCCTCGGCAAGGGCGTCAACTGGAAGTGATCCGGCCGGGGTCCGGGCGGCGGGCCGGCCACGATGCATCCCGCCCAGCGCGTGCTCCCAGTCCTCCGCGGTCAGACCCCCCTCGAAGACCACCCCGAACACCTCGACCAGCAGGGTCCGCGCCTCGTC
>NZ_JBFAZB010000020.1:0-126993 GCF_040681575.1 Kitasatospora sp. NPDC051702 | reverse complement strand
GCGGGACGTCAGCACCGC
This sequence comes from Kitasatospora sp. NPDC051702, assembly GCF_040681575.1. NCBI lineage: Bacteria > Bacillati > Actinomycetota > Actinomycetes > Kitasatosporales > Streptomycetaceae > Kitasatospora > Kitasatospora sp. NPDC051702. The sequence goes on along the minus strand of NZ_JBFAZB010000020.1, from coordinate 126,975 downwards.
GCAGGCGCTGCAACGGCGCTTGGAGGCCTTCCAGTTCGACTGGGCCTCGGAGCCCGCCCCCTCCTCCCCACCCCACCCCTTTCCCTTCCCCACCCATGAGGTGGGAGGAGAGGAGGGCAGGGGTCATCCGGGCGGGGCTCGCGGGGACCGCGCGCCCCGCCCGGGGGCGGAGGCCGTCACGCCGCCCCCGCCCTCGCCGTGTGCATCCGCCCAGCGCGCTCCGTGCGCGCCCTGCGGGTGCACGGACACGCCGAGCGCGGCCGGGGAGTCACCCGTCACCGCGATGTCCCCCGCACGGTCGGTCCGCAGCACGCTCGCGCCCAGCGCCCGTAGCCGGTCCACCGTCCGCGGGGACGGATGACCGTACGCGTTGCCCTCGCCGCACGAGATCAACGCCAGCCGGGGCCGCAGCTCGCCGGCCAGGGCCCAGTCCTGATGAGCCGAACCGTGGTGCGCCACCTTCAACACGTCCACCCTCCCCACCCGCCCCGACAAGGCGGCCTGCGCCGGTGGTTCGAGGTCACCCAGCAATGCCATCCGCAGGCCGTCCGCCGCCGACACCAGCAGCGCCACGCTGGCGTTGTTCGCCCCCGGCGCCTCCACCACGGACCCCGCCTCGGGCCACACCACCTCCCAGGACAGCCCCGCACCCGCCGACCGCCGCTCACCCCGCCCGGCCCGCAGCAGCGGTACGCCCGCAGCGGCCGACCACGCCGTCACCCTGGCGACCTCACCCGGCGGCTCGTCCAGAGTGGTGCCCTCGACCGCCCCGATCCGGCGACCCCGCACCACCCCCGGCACACCCTCGACATGATCGGCGTGGAAGTGCGTCAGCAGGAGCAACGGCACCTCCGTGACCCCGAGATCCCGCAGACACCTGTCCGCGGCATTCGGGTCCGGACCCGCGTCGACCACCACCGCCCGCTCCGGTACACCCGCCGCGAGGACCGACATGTCCCCCTGACCGACGTCGCACATCACCATCCGCCACCCCGGTGGCGGCCAGCCGGTGGCGATCCTCGTCAGCTGGGGCGGTCGCAGCAGCACGGCCAGCAGGACCACCAGCAACAGCCCCGTCACCAGCGCCCGCACCCATCGCCTCCGCCGCCGGGGGCGGGGGCGGGGCCGGAGATGAGGACGGACGGAGTCGGGTTCCGTGCGCCGCGGCAGCAGGAGCGGCGCCGCCCAGCAGGCCGCGAGGGCGCCCAGTGCGACCGTCACGACCCCGAACCACCCTCCCGGCCAGACGAGTTGGCCACCGGGGAGCTCGGCTCCGCGCCGGGCCACCAGCGCGAGCCAGCCCGCCGCCACCCCGGCCGGCTCGGCGAGCAGGCCGGCCGGGCCGGGCAGCAGCGGCTGCAGTACGAGCACCCCGAAACCGAGCAGCGTCGCCGGGGCCACCGCGAGCTCCGCCAGCAGGTTGCACGGGATCGCGACCAGGCTGACGTGACCGGACAGCAGCACCGTCACCGGCGCGCACAGCGCCTGCGCGGCGGCCGTCGCGGCAAGGGCGCCCGCCAGGTGGTGCGGCCAACCCCGGGAGCGCAACGCCGCGGCCCAGTGCGGCCCGAGGACGAGCAACCCTGCCGTGGCGAGCACCGAGAGCAGGAAGCCGAAGGACCGTGCGAGGAACGGGTCCAGCAGGACGAGGACCAGGACCGTCCCTGCGAGCGCGGGCACCGCCTGCCGGGGGCGGCCGGTGGCCAACGCGAGCATGCCGATCAGTCCCGTCCCCGCGGCCCGCAGCACGCTGGGTTCCGGGCGGCAGACGGTGACGAAGGCCAGCGTCAGGGCCGTCCCGAGCAGCGCGCTGGTGCGCAGCGAGAGCCCCAGTGCCGCGGCCAGCCCGCGTCGCTCGGAGGTCCCGGCCAGCCCGGGGGCGCCCAGCAGCACGCCGAGGACGATCGCCAGGTTGGCCCCGCTGACCGCCACCAGGTGCACCAGGTCGGTGGCCCGGAAGGCGTCCTCCAGGTCGTCGGGCAGGCGGGAGGTGTCCCCGACGACCAGGCCCGGGATCAGCCCCCGCGCATCCGGCGGGAGCCCGTCGGTGGCCGTGCGCAGGCCCGCGCGCAGCCGCCCGGCGATCCGCTGCGGAAAGCTCGGTGGAGCGAGTTGCCGTGGCGGCCCGTGGGCGATCAGCAGGGCCGCGGACTCGGTCTCGTGCCCCTCGCCCGCCGGACGCACCTCGGCCTCCGCCGCCAGCCGCTGGGACGGGAGCAGCCGCTGCCAGGGCTCGGCCTCCGGGCCCCGGACCATGACGGTCACGGGTGTCCGCGTCCGGGTGCTCCGGCCGTCCGGGAGGAGCGTGACGCGGTCGGCCACCGCTTGGACGGTCAGGAGGGTCTGCCCTCCCGCGGTCCCGCTGCGGGACGTGTGGGACGCCGGGTCCCCGACGACGGTCAGCTCCACGTCGACCGCCCGGGCGGACCGGTCCGGGGAGTGCGGCGCCGCGCGCTCGGCCGCCCGGGCGAGCTCCGGCAGCGGCCCGCGGTGCAGGTCGGCGGTGTGCAGCGGGGTCGCGACCGCGGCGGCGGCCCCGGTGAGCAGGACGGCCGCCAGCGTCACCGCCGCCCCTCGGCGGCGCCGGAGCCCGCGTCCGGCCAGGAGCAGGCCGGCCACCGCCGTCGCGGCGGCCGCGAACCCGAAGGCGTGGACGTGGTGGTGCGGCGCCAGGCCGAGGAGCGCGGCGGTGACCGCCCAGGCCGACACGGCCGGCAGCAGCAGTCGGAAGTCGGCACCCGCGGACCGGGCGGTCGAGGCCTGGTCGATGGTGACGGGCATGGCGGTACCCCCTCTCGGCGGGTGGCGGCGGACCGCCTCGGGCGGACGGTCGACGATGGACGGATCGGATGGGTGGACGTCAGAGGGTGAGCAGGGGGCGGAGTTCCGCGAACGTCCGCGCGCCGATTCCGCTGACCTGTCGGAGCTGGTCGAGCGAGCGGAACGAGCCGTGCGACGTGCGGTAGGCGAGGATGCGCTGGGCCAGCGTCGGGCCGACGCCGGGGAGGGTGTCGAGCTGTTCGAGGGTGGCGCGGTTGAGGCTGACGGGTGGTCGGGGCCCGGCGGGCGTCGGGAGGCCGCCGGGCCCGGCGGCGGGGGCGGGCGCAAGGGCCGACTCGCCGACGAGGATCTGCTCGCCGTCCGTCAGCACCCGGGCCAGGTTCAGGTTGTGGGTGTCCGTCTCCGGCTGCGGGCCTCCCGCGGCCTTCAGTGCGTCGGCCACCCGGGACCCGCCCGGCAGGGTGTGCAGACCGGGGAGGTGGACCCGCCCGCCGACGTCGACCACCACGGCCGACCCGGCGTCGGGCGCACCGGGCGGGCCGGGGCCCCCGGTCACGGCCGCCGCCGCGCCACCGGCACCGGCACCGCCCGCGCTCTCGGCGGTGGTCTCGCCCGGGGACACGACGGGCTCGGCCGCCGTCGGCCCTGCCGACCCCGGAACGGACGCCAGCGCCGGCACCGGGAGCGCCTGCGGCCGGGCGAACCAGAAATGCTGCACGGCGTAGCCGACGGCGAACAGCAGCAGCACGGCCAACCCGGCCACCGCCCGCCGGTCGAGCGCCAGGGCCGCGCCGAACCGAAAGCGCGGCGCGATCGCCGGGCCGAAGGAGTCCTGTGGTCCCGGCGGTTCCGGCGCGCCCGGCACGTCGGAGGCGGACGGCGGCGCCGGAGCACCGCGCACGCTCCCCGACTCCGCCGTCGGTACCGGCAGCCCCTCACCTACCGGCGGCCCCGCCCCCGCCGGCGGCCCCGTCGCCGGGGGCTCCCCGGTCACGGTGCCGGAGCCAGGCGCACCGGTTCCGGAGGCGGGGGCACCGGTGCCGGAGCCGGGCACACCGGTGCCGGAGCCCGAGCCGGCCACGGGGGCTCGCGCCCCGGCAGTCCGGTCACCGTCCACAGGCAGCAGCGCCGCCATCCGCAGTCGTACGGTCTCGTCGGTCTCGTGGCGCTTCGCCGCGCCCAGGCTCAAGCTCGTCATGCCGAGGACGGTAGGAGCCCACGGACCGGCGCGCAGAAATTACCCAAACCCTGTGGAAAACCCGGGGGTTGTGGATAAAACAGATCGCTCGCACGAGTGAGTTGAGCCTCGACGAGTTGACCAGGAGCCGCTCAGCGCGGCGCGACCACCACCGCGAGCAGCCCCGGCCCGACGTGTGCGCCGATCACCGCGCCCACCTCACCCACGTACAGCTCGCGCAGCCCGGGCACCCGCGCGCGCAACCGCTCCGCGAGCGGCTCGGCCCGGTCCTCGGCCGCCAGGTGGTGCACGGTGATGTCGACCTCCCCGTCCCCCGAACGCTCGACCGCGATCTCCTCCAGCCGCGCGATCGCCCGTGACGCGGTGCGCACCTTCTCCAGCGGCTCGATCCGGCCCCCGTCCAGGTGGAGCAGCGGCTTGACCGCCAGCGCCGACCCGAGCAGCGCCCGGGCCGCCCCGATCCGGCCGCCCCGTCGCAGGTGTTCCAGGGTGTCGACGTAGAAGAACCCGCTGGTCCCGGCCGCGCGCCGGGTCGCCGCGTCAGCCGCGGAGGCGAGGTCCTGCCCGGCCTCGATCGCCTCGGCGGCGGCCAGCACCCCGTACCCGAGGGCCATGCCGACCAGTCGGCTGTCCACCACCCGCACCGGCACGGGTGCCTCGGCGGCGGCCAGCCTGGCCGCCTCGACCGTGCCGGACAGCTCGCCGGAGATGTGCACGGAGACGACGCCCTTCGCCCCGGCCTCGGCGGCGGCCCGGTAGGTGGCCGCGAAGGTCTCCGGGTTCGGCCGGGAGGTGGTCACCCGCTGCTTGCCGCGCAGCGCCTCGGCGACGTCCTTCGGCGAGATCTCCACACCCTCGCAGAGCACCGAGTCGCCGACCACGACGCTGAGCGGGACGACGGTGATCCCGTGGCGGTCGAGGGCCTCCTGCGGCAGATAGGCCGTGGAATCGGTGACGAGTGCGAGGTCGGAGGGCATGAGGCGGAGGTTACTCCCCGTTCGTCGCCGAGGACAGCGCCCTGCTGCGGGCCCCGTTCAGCCGGCCGTGGGCCCCGCCGACGGCTTCCGCAGGCGCTGCGCCAGCTTGGCCAGCGGGTCGGCGAGCCCGAGCAGCTCCTCCGCACCCGCGCGCCCCTTCCCGTCGGTCAGCCCGGCCCGTGCCGCCGGCTCTCCCGCACCCCCCGCGGCCCCGGCGGAGCCCGACGAGCCCGACGTACCGGACGAACCCGACGCGGACGATCCGGAAGCGGACGACGCCCCGGACGACGGCCCGTCCCAGTGCCGCAGCGCCCCGGCCTCGCTCTCGCACTCCTGGCTGAGCCGGCCGAGCTCGTCGTCGGCGAACCGGTGCATCCGGTCCTGCGCGGCCCAGCGCATGGTCTCCGCCGAGCGGGTGATCCGTTCGGCACGGCGGCGCAGTTCGGGCAGCTTGGCGGCGATCCGGGCGACGTCCGGCTCCCGCTCGAGCATCCGCAGTTCGGCGTCGAGTTCGGCGGCGTGCGCGTCGAGCCTGGTCAGCAGCGCGAGGGACTCACCGAGCTGGCCGTCCTGGGGCAGCCCGCCCTCCAGCACCTGCCGGGTGCCGTCGAGGGAGGTGCGCAGGCCCAGCCGGACGGCGGCGATCTGCCCGGGCGGCCCGGCCTTGGTGTAGGTCTTCGCCTTGAGGGTGGCGTTCTCCACGGCGCGGCGGGCGTTGGCCTCGTGCTGCCCGATCTTCGCAGCGACCGTCTTCGCCGCCCGCACCGTGCCGACCACGGCCAGTACCAGCGCCGCGATCCCGAAGAGCAGGACCAGGCCGATCATCACGCCGAACACGTCCATCGCGAGCCACCTTCCGCCACCGTTTCGGCCCCCACCGGTCCCAACGCGGGCCGCCCTGCCGAGGGTTCCACCGTAGCCGCCGCACGGGGCCCGGGGGCCGGCCGAACGGGCCCCGGCGGCGGAGATCAGGGACAGATCGGGGATTCCCCCAAGGGCACAGGGCGCGCAGGGAGAGGAGCGGGAGCCGGAGCACGGCGGAGAGCGCCGGAGCACGGCGAAGGGCGGGCGCCCCGGAGGACGCCCGCCCACACACCACGCTCGACCGGCACACCGACCGACCGCCGACCGCCCGCCGACCGCCCGCCGCCGACCGGTCACCCGATCCACCGGCCACCCGGTCGACCAGTCACCCGATCACCGAGTCACCGAGTCACCGAATCACCCGGTGACGATGTTCACCAGCTTCGGAGCCCGCGCGATCACCTTGCGCACCGGCGCGTCGCCCAGCGCCGCGACGACGGCCGGGTCGGCCAGCGCCAGCGCCTCCAGCTCGGCGTCCGAGATGCCCGGGGCGACCTCCAGCCGCGCCTTGACCTTGCCCTTGATCTGCACCACGCAGGTCACCGACTCGTCCACCACGTACGCCGGGTCGGCGACCGGGTAGTCGGTGTGCGCCAGCGACTCGCCGTGGCCCAGTCTGCGCCACAGCTCCTCGGCGATGTGCGGGGCCAGCGGCGCGACCATCAGGACCAGCTGCTCGGCCACGGCGCGCGGCGTGGAGCCGCGCTTGACCAGGGCGTTGTTCAGCTCGATCGCCTTGGCGACGGCCGTGTTGAAGCGCAGCCCGGCCATGTCGGCACGGATGCCGTCGATCGCCTTGTGCAGGGCCCGCAGGGTGGCCTCGTCCGGCTCCTCCTCGGTGACGACCAGCTCGCCGGTGGTCTCCGAGACGACGTTGCGCCACAGCCGCTGCAGGAAGCGGTACGAGCCGACGACCGCGCGGGTGTCCCAGGGGCGGGAGACGTCCAGCGGGCCCATAGACATCTCGTACAGGCGCAGCGTGTCGGCGCCGTACTCGTCGGCGATGTCGTCGGGGGCGACGGCGTTCTTCAGGGACTTGCCCATCTTGCCGGCCTCGCGCTTGACCGGCTCGCCCTGCCAGGAGTAGGCCCCGTCGCGCTCCTCGACCTCGGCGGCGGGCACCGGGAAGCCGCGCTCGTCGCGGTAGACGTCCGCGGTGATCATGCCCTGGTTGAACAGCTTGTGGAACGGCTCGACGGAGGAGACGTGGCCCAGGTCGTGCAGCACCTTGTGCCAGAAGCGCGCGTACAGCAGGTGCAGCACGGCGTGCTCGGCACCGCCGACGTACAGGTCGGCGCCGCCGGCCGGCTTGGTCGCGGTCGGGCCCAGCCAGTAGCGCTCGTTGGCGGGGTCGACCACGGCCGCGTCGTTGGACGGGTCGACGTAGCGCAGCTCGTACCAGCAGGAACCCGCCCAGTTGGGCATGGTGTTGGTCTCGCGGCGGTACCGCTTCGGGCCGTCGCCCAGGTCCAGCTCGACGTTGACCCAGTCCTCGTTGCGCGACAGCGGGGTCTTGGGCGAGGAGGTGGAGTCGTACGGGTCGTAGGTGTGCGGCGAGTAGTCGTCGACCTCGGGGACCTCGACCGGCAGCATCGACTCGGGCAGCGCGTGCATGACGCCGTCCTCGTCGTAGACGATCGGGAAGGGCTCGCCCCAGTACCGCTGGCGGCTGAACAGCCAGTCGCGCAGGCGGTAGTTGACGGTGCCCTCGCCGATGCCGCGCTCGGCCAGCCAGCCGGTCACGTGCGCCTTGGCGTCGACGACGCTCAGGCCGTCCAGGGTCAGGCCGTCCCGGGTGGAGTTGACGATGACCGAGTCGTAGGTGTCGAACGCGTCGTCCCAGGCCGCCGGGTCCTCGCCGCGCCCGTCGGTGGGCTCGACGACGCAGCGCATCGGCAGCGCGAAGGCGCGGGCGAACGCGAAGTCGCGGTGGTCGTGGGCGGGGACGGCCATGATGGCGCCGGTGCCGTAGCCCATCAGCACGTAGTCGGCGATGAACACCGGGACGGCCGCGCCGCTGACGGGGTTGACGGCGTGGGCGCCGGTGAACACGCCGGTCTTGACCTTGGCCTCGACCTGGCGCTCGACGTCCGACTTGGCGGCGGCGGTGGCGCGGTAGGCGGCGACGGCCTCGGCGGGGGTGGCGGCACCGCCGGTCCACTCGGCGGGCACGCCCTCGGGCCAGGCGGCCGGGACGATCGAGTCGACCAGACCGTGCTCGGGCGCCAGCACCATGTAGGTGGCGCCGAACAGGGTGTCCGGGCGGGTGGTGAAGACGGTGATCTTCTCGTCGGAGCCGACGGCGAAGTCGACCCGGGCGCCTTCGGAGCGCCCGATCCAGTTGCGCTGCTGCAGCTTGATGGCCTCGGGCCAGTCCAGCAGGTCCAGGTCGGCGATCAGCCGGTCGGAGTACGCGGTGATGCGCATCATCCACTGGCGCAGGTTGGACTTGAACACCGGGAAGTTGCCGCGCTCGGAGCGGCCGTCCGCGGTGACCTCCTCGTTGGCCAGGACGGTGCCCAGGCCGGGGCACCAGTTGACCGGCACCTCCTTGGCGTACGCCAGCCGGTACTCGCCCAGCAGCTCGTCCCGCTCGGCGGCGGACAACTCGGCCCAGGCGCGGCCGTCCGGGGTGGCGCGCTCACCGGACTCGAACCCGGCGACGAGTTCGGCGATCGGGCGGGCCTTGCCGGCGGCCTCGTCGTACCAGGAGTTGAAGATCTGCAGGAAGATCCACTGGGTCCAGCGGTAGTACTCCGGGTCGATCGTGGAGATCGAGCGGCGCGGGTCGTGGCCCAGGCCCAGCCGGCGCAGCTGCTGGCGCATGTTGGCGATGTTGGCCTCGGTGGAGACCCGCGGGTGGGTGCCGGTCTGCACCGCGTACTGCTCGGCGGGCAGGCCGAAGGCGTCGTAGCCCAGCGTGTGCAGCACGTTGTGGCCGGTCATCCGCTGGTAGCGGGCGTAGACGTCGGTGGCGATGTAGCCCAGCGGGTGGCCGACGTGCAGGCCCGCACCCGAGGGGTACGGGAACATGTCCATGATGAAGCTGTGCGGCCGCGCGGCGACGTCACCGGCCGACGGGTCGGCCAGCGCACCGGTGGGGTTGGGGGCGTGGAAGGTGCCCTCCTTCTCCCAGATGTCCTGCCAGCGGGACTCGATCTCCGCCGCCAGCGCAGCGCTGTACCGGAACGGCTCGGTCACGGTCTCGGCCGTGCCGGACGCAGGGGTCGTCTCGCTCATGGTCCTTCAAGCTCCATCGGTGTCAGTTGGCGAACCGCGCACACGGCCGGCCCGTGAACGGGGGCGGAAAACAAAAAATCCCCTCGCAGGAGGGGACGCCACGCCGACTCCGGCCCCGCCCGAGGGCGCAGCCGGTCCTGGTCAGCGCGGCCGGCTAAGGAGCAGGCGCACGGTTCGCATGGGCTCAGGGTACCGCAAGCGGGTCGGCCCGCTCCCGGGTGTACCGCCCTGCGGACCGCCCGCCGCACGCCCTTCACGGGCCGCCCGGGGCGCGCCCCGCACCGGCCGCCCGCCGCGCGCCTGCCCCGGACCCCGCACGCCTCCCCCGGGCCCCGCCCGCTGCCGGGGCCGAGCCGCCGCGCCACCGGAGCCGGACCGTCACCGACGGGCGGCGGCCGACGCACCGGGCCCGCCCCTCACCTCCCGGCCTGCGCCGCCACCCGCCCCGCCGTGTCGAAGTCCCGCAGCGCCCGGGCCAGCCGCTCGGACTGCATGCCCGAGGCGAGCGTCCGGGCGAGCGCCGCGGTCCGGGCCGCCTCCCGCTGGTCGCCGAGGCGCCGGTGGGTCTCGGCGAGGCGGACCATCAGCAGCGCCTTCGACCGGGCCCGGCCGGCCCCGAGGCCCGCGACGGCCTCCGCGAGCAGCGCCTTGGCCAGCCGGTACTGGCCGAGCGCCAGGCGCCCCTCCCCCACCATCCCGGCGAGGTCGGCGCGGGCCTCGGCCGTACCGGGCACGCCGTCGAGCTCGGCGAAGGCCCTGGCGGCGGCCCGCTCGGTCCGTTCCGCCTCGCCCCGGCGTCCGTGCGCGCGGGCGATCCGGCCGAGCTGGCGGGCCCGCCCGACGGGGCTCAGCGCGGCGGCGTGGACGGTCAGGGCCCGGTCGAGGGCGTCGACGGCGTCCAGGCCCCGCCCGCCCGCGCCCTGCGGGGCGAGCGCCACCAGGGCGCCGAGCACGGCGACGCCCAGCCGGGGCTCACCGCTGACGTGGGCGGCGCGCAGCGCGGCGACGAAGGCCCGCTGGGCGGCCGCGTCGTGGCCGAGGTCGTAGGCGGCCCAGCCGGCCAGCCGGGCGAGCCGGCTGGCCGTGCCGTAGAGCTCGCGGCCGAGCCGTTCGTCATACGCGCCGAGCTCCAGCAGCTTGGCCACCATGGCGAGTTCGGCGCGGGTGGGGCCGAGGACGAGGCCGCCGCCGCAGGAGCGTTCGAGCCGCTGCTTGCTGCGGTAGGAGAGGCCGAGGTCGCCAACCAGGCCGGGGTCGATGCGCAGGGCCCCCTCGCCGCCGCCGACGGGTGGCGGCGGGGAGGCGAGCCGTTCGGCGGCCTGGTCGAGGTCGGCGCCGCGGAAGAGGTCGGTGAGGCGGACCGGTCCGGCGTCGGTGGCGGCCTCGCGCAGTGCGGTCTGGGCGGTGTCGGCGGTCCACGGGTCGGTGAGCAGCCGGGGCGAGAGGATCTTGGCGCCGCGGTGGCCGCCCATCCGGCCCCAGAGCTGCTCGTACGTGACGGCGATGCCGAGGGTGCGGCTGAGGACCTCGCAGACGGTCTGGTCGTGCGGGCTGCGCGGCACCATGCCGCGGTCGCGCCACTTGTAGGGGGCGGTGGAGCTGATGGCCAGGCCCGGCGGCAGGGCGAGGCTCACCTCGCGGGCGAGCCGTTCCGGACTCCAGCCGAGCTGGTGCAGTATCCGGGCCAGTTCCTCGTTCCGCCTTCGCTCCAGATCGGCCATGGCACGAAGGTAGCGGTCTTTCCGGGTCTCCCGCCGGTGGCATGAGCAGAACGACGAAGGGCCGCCTCCCTTTTCGGAAGACGGCCCTCGACTGCTGTGGAGCTATGGGGAATTGAACCCCAGACCTCTTGCATGCCATGCAAGCGCTCTACCAACTGAGCTATAGCCCCTTGACCTGCGATGTCACCGGGGGCTTTCGGCCGTTTCCGTCCGGTTTCCCTCGGCGACATCGACTACTTTACACGGTCCCGGGGGTGCTCCACGAATCCGTTTCCCGCGGCCGCCGACCGGGCCGTGACCTGCGTGGTCCGCCGGCTGCCGCGGGCCCCGGACGGGTCGCCGTGCACCCGGTCGCTCCCGCCACCCCGACCCGACCCGACGGACGCACCCCGACGACCCGGCCCGACGGACGCACCCCCACAACGCGAGAGGCCGCCACCCGAAGGGTGACGGCCTCTCCGCTGCTGTGGAGCTATGGGGAATTGAACCCCAGACCTCTTGCATGCCATGCAAGCGCTCTACCAACTGAGCTATAGCCCCGCGACACGGGCTCCCCTGCCTGAACAGGATCGCTGGTGCGGAGTGGAGCTATGGGGAATTGAACCCCAGACCTCTTGCATGCCATGCAAGCGCTCTACCAACTGAGCTATAGCCCCGCACTCACCGGATCTCCCGCTTCCCTTCCGGGCCGCGTTCCTTCCCTGCGAACGAGGAAGACTCTAGCTGGTCAGGCCCGGAACTGCGAAATCCGCCCTCTCGGGGCCCTTCCGGGCCCCCTCCGTCCCACCCGTGACGCACCCGTCGCTCAGGTGTCGTCGCCGATCACCGGCTGCGGGAGCGTGCCCGCGTTGTGCTCCAGCAGGCGCCAGCCGCGCGCCCCCGAGCCGAGCACCGACCAGCAGCAGTTCGACAGTCCGCCGAAGCACTCCCACTGGGCGGGCTCCAGGTCGAGCAGCCGCCCGAGCATGGTGCGGATGGTCCCGCCGTGGCTGACCACCACCAGCGTCCCGTGCTCCGGCAGCTTGGCGACGGCCTCGAGCACCACCGGGACGGAGCGGTCGGCGACCTCGGTCGCGAGTTCGCCGCCGCCGCGCCGGACCGGCTCGCCGGCCGCCCAGGCCGCGTACTCCTCGGGGTAGCGCTCGCGGATCTCGGCGTTGGTCAGGCCCTGCCAGGAGCCCGCGTAGGTCTCCCGCAGGCCCTCGTGGTGCTGGACGTCGAGCCCGGTGACCTGGGCCAGCTCCTCGGCGGTGCGCCGGGCCCGGACGAGGTCGGAGGAGATCAGCAGGTCGGGCCGCAGGCCGGAGAGCAGCCGGGCCGCCCGCTGGGCCTGCAGGACGCCCTGCCCGGTCAGCTCGATGTCCGTGGTGCCCTGGAAGCGGGACTCGAGGTTCCAGGAGGTCTGACCGTGCCGCCAGAAGACGATGCGCGGGCCCCGCGCGTCCCGGCTCAGTGCAGGTCCTCGGGCTTGCCGAAGTCGTCCGCCGGGGCGACGGCGTTGCCGGCCCCGTCGGTGTGGGCGTCGGGGCGGTTGCGCGAGGCGACGGCGTCCTCGGGCAGGGGCAGCTCGGGGCAGTCCTTCCAGAGGCGGTCCAGCGAGTAGAAGGAACGCTCCTCGGAGTGCTGGACGTGGACGACGATGTCCAGGTAGTCGAGCAGGATCCAGCGGCCCTCGCGCTCGCCCTCGCGGCGCACCGGCTTGATGTCCAGCTGCTCGCGCAGCTGGTCCTCGATCTCCTCGGCGATGGCCCGGACCTGGCGGTCGTTGCCGGCGGAGGCGATCAGGAAGGCGTCGGTGATCGACAGCACCTCGCTGACGTCGAAGGCGATGATGTTGTGCGCGAGCTTGTCGGCCGCCGCCTGCGCGGCGACGGTGATGAGCTGCTGGCTGTGGTCGGTGACGGTCACGGTGTTCTTCCGGCTCGGCGGCTTGGGTGCCCCCGGCGCTCGGCCGGGGGTGCCTTCCAGGATCTCACGCCGCCGAGGCGGCCCCGGAACGCTTTTCCGGGGCCGCGCCGCCGCCCGCCGGGCCCGCCCGGGCCGGGGCCCGGGGCCGGGTCCGGCCCGGGCGTCCCCGCCCTACTGGTTCTTCGGCGGCTGGTAGTCCTTGCCGAGCACCACCACGAGGTCCGCGTTCTGGGCGTCCCCGACCTTCTTCGCCGCGGTGTCCGGCAGGCCGAGACTGGTCGCCAGCGACTTCGCCGCGGCCTGCCGGGCGTCGTCGGTGTAGCGGATCTCACTGGTGGCCTGCGGGGCGGTCCTGGAGCCGCCGGGGATGAAGGTCAGGCCGGAGTTGACCACCTGGACCTGTGCGGCGGCGGCCGCCTGGTCGTTCCCGGTGGCGTCCTGGATCGAGACCCGGGCCGGGGCCTCGCCGGAGGCCGCGGACTTCACGGTGCCGCCGAGCACGTCCTTGACCTGCTTGCCCGCGGTGGCCTCGTCCAGGCCGCCGTCCGGCTTGACGGTCAGCGCGGTGGTGCCGAGGTGGCCGTCCTTCGCCTGCTGGGCGAGCTGGGCGAGCACCCCGGCGAGGGCGTCCTCGGGCAGCGAGGGGTCGAGCACCGCGTTCATCCGGTGCACGTCGTCCTTGGCGTCCTTCAGCTCGGTGGGCATGGTGCGCAGGACCGCGTCCATCACCTGTCCGAAACGGGCCAGCTGGGCGTCGCGGTTCTCCCCCTGCGCCTGCAGGGTGGCGTAGGCGACCGCGGCCTTTCCGTTGAGCATGGTGTTCTTGCCCGCCGCGGAGAGCAGCTTGCCGTCCGGCTTGCCGCCCTCGTGGGTCTCGGCGTTGGTGTCCACGCGGACTCCGCCGAGCTGGGAGACCAGCATCTCCAGGTACGGGGTGTCCAGGCGCCAGGTGCCGGCGACCGGGGCCCCGAGCACGGTGGACAGGCCGTCGCGGGTGGCCGAGGCGCCCATGCTGTCCATGGCCTGGCCGACGGTGGTGACCGGCGGGTCGCCGGGGCCGGGCAGCCGCAGGGTGTCGGGCAGCAGCAGGACGGTGCCCTTCTTGCCGGTGACGTCGTTGACCAGCAGCGCGCTGGAGACCTTGCCCTGCAGGTCGCGCAGGTGCACCACGTTGACCTGGCGCGGGCCGGCCGCGCTCGCCGCGGTCTGCTTGTCGCCGGTGAACCAGAGGTAGCCGCCGGTGCCGGCCGCCGCGAGGGCCACCACCACGCCGAGGCCGATCAGCCGGTTGCGCAGCTTGCGGCGGCGCTCGGCGCGCACCTCGCTGCGGGACTCGGCGAACTTCAGCCAGTCGATGACGTCCTCGGTCTCCTCCGCCTCCTCGTCGACGAAGGTGAACTCGCCCGTGGGGTAGTCGTCCTTGGACGCCTTCGAGCCGGCCTTGCCGGCCCGGGCCCCGCCGACCATCTCGGACGGCTGCTCGGGCTTGGCCGGGGCCGCGGCGGGCTTGGGCGCGCGCGGGCGCGGCGGCGCGGGGGCCGGGGGCTCGGCGGTGACGGCCGGTCCGGGTCGCTGCCCGGACCGGGCCCCGGGCTCGGGCTCGGCCACCGACGGGGCGGCCGGGTAGGCCTGCTGCTGGTAGCCGTCGTAGCCGTACTGCTGGTCCTGGTAGCCGTAGCCGCCCTGCTGCTGGTACGCCTGGCCGGCCTGTCCCGGCTGCACGGGCTGCCCGTACGGGTCGTACTGCTGCTCGTACTGGTCGTACTGCTGCGGCTGCTGCTGGTACGCCTGGTACGGCTGCTGCTGGTAGGGCTGCTGCTCCTGGTAGCCGTAGGCGTCCTGGGAGTACACCGGCTGCCCGTACTGGTCGTACTGCTGCGGCTGCTGCGGCTGCTGGTACGCCTGGTACGGCTGCTGGTACTGCCCCGTCGACCACTCCTCCGGCTGCTGGTGCTGCTGGCCGCCGCTGCGATCACTCACGCCCGCTCCTGGTCAGGTCCGGTGCGGCGCGTACAGCGCCCGCTTGTCGATGTAGCGGACCACGCCGTCCGGGACGAGGTACCAGACCGGTTCGCCCTTGGCGACCCGGTTGCGGCAGTCCGTGGAGGAGATGGCCAGCGCCGGGACCTCCACCAGGGAGACCCCGCCCACCGGAAGCCCGGCGTCCGACAGAGTGTGCCCCGGGCGGGTGCATCCGATGAAGTGGGCGAGCGAGAAGAGCTCCTCGGAGTCGCGCCAGGACAGGATCTGGGCGAGCGCGTCGGCACCGGTGATGAAGAAGAGGTCGGCGTCCGGGTGCATGGCGTGCAGGTCGCGCAGGGTGTCGACGGTGTACGTCGGGCCCTCGCGGTCGATGTCGATCCGGCTGACCGAGAACTGCGGGTTCTCGGCGGTGGCGATGACCGTCATCAGGTAGCGGTCCTCGGCCGGGGTGACCTGGCGGTCGCTCTTCTGCCACGGCTGCCCGGTCGGGACGAAGACCACCTCGTCCAGGTGGAACGCGCTCGCCACCTCGCTGGCGGCGACCAGGTGGCCGTGGTGGATCGGGTCGAAGGTTCCGCCCATCACGCCGAGGCGCTTCTTCACCGGTTCCGGTCCGCCGGGATTCCCGGCCTGCTCTCCCATGCCGCCACACCTTACGCGACGCCCGTTACGGTGCGGGAACGCCTGGGTGGGGGTCCTCCGCAGACGCCTCGGGGAGCGTCCGGCGCACGGGCCGGACGCCCCCCGGGCGGCGTCGGGACGGGCTCAGCGGTCCCGGTTGAAGCGGGTGGTGACGAAGAGCAGGAGCAGCAGGATGAACAGTGCGGCGCCACCCGTCAGGTACGGGTTGAGGCTGTCGTGGTTGCCCCCCTCGCCCTCGGCGAGCAGGTTCAGGACGGGGAGTGCGGCGGCAGTGTTCATGGTCGGCGTGACCTTCTCGGCTCGGGTGAACGGACCTGGGGTTCTTCCGGGCCGGTGAGGGCCCACCCGTCATCGTACGGGGGGTCACACCGCAACCGCTCGGCGGCCCACCGCCGCTGACCGGGGGTGAGCCCCGCCGGGGCGGGCAGCAGGTGCGACGCGCCCCGGGCGGGGCCCCGCGGGGCCTCAGTTGCCGCGGAAGGCGCGCGCCATGATCCAGACCAGCAGGCCGACGCCGACGAACGACGCCACCACGATGATCCGCAGGAAGATACCCGGGCCGGCCTCGTTCGAGATGGGCGTGGCCAGGCTGACAAGCGCGTCGGTGGACATCTGCGGGCTCCTCGAACTGCTCGGTACCGCGGCCGGGTCCGGTCTCGGTTCTCCAGGGCATTCAGGGTAAACCGGCCTCACACCGGCGGCCCCCACCGGCCCCCGCGGCGCGGCCGGCCCGGGTCCTGGTGCCCGCCCGGCCCGGGTACGCGTGCCCGCCCGGGGACGAGTACGCAACCACGGACGTTGCAGATTCAGTCGTTGAAGGAGCACAGCAGCGGGGGGCCGGCCGCCGGGCCGGGGCCGCCGTCGACCAGGAGGTACCCGGACCATGACCGACCCGACCGTGAAGACCCCCAGCCGGCGCCGCCAGCGCTTCGCCGGCATCTCCACCCGTGCATGGGAGCACCCGGCGGACCGGTCCGCCCTGGTCGCCCTGCGCAAGCTGACCGGCTTCGACGACGTGCTGAAGAAGCTCGCCGGGCTGGTCTCCGAGCGCTCGATCCGGCTGATGTTCCTGGCCACCGCCGTGAAGACCTCCGAGCGCCAGTTCCCCGAGCTGTACGACATGGTGCGCGACGCGGCCTACGTGCTCGACCTGGAGAAGGTCCCGGACCTGTACGTGACCCAGGACCCGACGGTCAACGCGTACTGCATCGGCATCGACTCCCCGGTCATCGTGATCACCAGCGGCCTGGTCGACCTGATGGACGAGGAGGAGCTGCGCTCGGTCATCGGCCACGAGGTCGGCCACGCGATGTCCGGCCACGCCGTCTACCGGACGATGCTGATGATCCTCACCAACATCGCCACCCGGGTCGCCTGGGTGCCGCTCGGCAACCTGGCGATCATGGCGGTCGTCACCGCGCTCAAGGAGTGGTTCCGCAAGGCGGAGCTGTCCAGCGACCGCGCGGGCCTGCTCGCCGGGCAGGACCTCCAGGCGTCCATGCGGGCCCTGATGAAGCTGGCCGGCGGGCACGACCTGGCCGAGCTGAACGTCGACGCCTTCCTGGAGCAGGCCGAGGAGTACGAGAAGGCCGGGGACCTGCGCGACGGCGTGCTCAAGCTGCTCCAGGTGCTGCCGCAGAGCCACCCGTTCGCGGTGGTCCGGGTCGCCCAGCTGAAGAAGTGGGCCGAGAGCGAGGACTACCGCTCGATCCTGGCCGGCGCCTACCCGCGCCGGGCGGACGACCCGAACACCTCGGTCGGCGAGCAGTGGAAGGCCGCCGCCGACCACTACACGTCCTCGGTGAAGGACAGCAAGGACCCACTGATGGGCCTGATCCGGGACGTCGCCGGCGGTGCCGCGAACGTCGGCGGCAAGCTCCGCGACACCTTCACGGGCGCCGCCCGCCCGTCCGCCGCCCCGCGCGAGGACGGCGAGGACCGCGGCAAGGGCTGACCCGCCCGCCCGTCGACGGCCGGTGCCCCGCCCCGGGGCACCGGCCGTCGCCGTACCCGGGCGGAGAGGAGACCCCGTACCCGGGCGGGGAGGAAGCCCCGTACCCGGGCGGGGAGGAAGCCCGGACCCCGCCGCGGCGGCGAGGAAGCCCCGGCCACGGGCGGCGCGAAGCCCCCCGGACGCCGGGGGAAAACCCCCGGAGCCGTGCCTCAGCCGCCCGCCAGCACCCCGCAGACCTGCCACGCCGGGTGCGCGTGGTTGCCCGGGTCGATCGCCGCCGGCGCCGGGACCTGGGTGCCCTGCGCGGTCGCGAGCACCGGCTGCAGGAACCCGGCCATCGAACCGCTGCAGGGCTGGGGGCCGGCCTGGATGACCGAGTCCACCAGCCGCAGCTGCGCCGAGGCGAGGTCGACCCGGTCGAACTGGAAGGTCAGCTGCCGCCGCACGGTCTCCAGGGTCACCGGCGCGCCGGCCGGGGCTCCGGCCGCCTTCAGCGCGTAGACGAAGGTGTGGTCGGTGGTGATCTGCAGGGTGCCGCTGTCCGCCTCGTCGATCCGCATCGCGCCGGTCACCTTGACGGAGTCCGCGGCGAGCGCGACCTGTGCCGGGTCGAAGCGGACCAGCCAGCCGGTGAGCGCGTGGTGCCGGTCGTCGACGGGCTGGGCAACGCTGGTGTCGAACTGGGCCTGCTCCCCCGGGGTCACGAAGGCCCGCACGTCGTCGGTGGCGCCCTGGACGAGGGTGCCCGGAGCGAGCGACGAGGCGACCAGGTAGCGCTGGACGGTGTCGAGCGCCTTGGTGACCTCGACCCGGCTGAAGTGCTCGGTGGCGGCCCCGCTCGGGGTGCCCAGGCCGATCGCACCGTCGCTGTAGCCGACCGGCAGCGCGGCGAACGGATCGGCCGGGTCGGCGACCGGTTTGACCGCCGCGGCGGGGCTCAACGCGACCAGACTGACGGTCAGTTGACTGCCCTCGGGCCGGGCCGAGATCCGGTTCGGCGAGCTGACCCCGAAGTACACCGCAGCCCCGAAGGCCAGCAGGATGAGCAGCAGCAGGGCGAGCGCCTGCCGCGGGACGGTGCCCAGCGGACCGAGCCGCACCCGGGCCCGGGTGGCCTTCCCGAAGGACCCGGCCAGCCGCTCCCGGGCGGACAGCTCCTGGATCCGGGCAGCCCGGACGAACGATTCGTCGAAAACGACGGACCGGTATTCGTCCTCGTTGCCGGAACCACCGTCGGGCGTACCCTCCGGAGGTTCTCGCGGGTCACCCATGACACCAGGGTAAGCCGGATCCGGGCCGCTCCACGAGGGCGCTCACACAGATTCCCGGGAGCGCTCCGTGACCACCCGCCCCGACCCGCACCGCCGCTACGACGTCACCCCGCGGGTGCGGTGACCACGAGCGACGGCTCGGCCGGCGCGGGTCGCGGGTCCGTCCCGGCGCTGCTGCTGCCGGACTCGGGGCGCCGGGGCGGGCCGGCCGGCCCGCCCACGCCCTGGTAGATCGCCGCGACGGCGACCGCCACCAGGCTCACGCCCATGATCACGGCGAGGATCCAGGCCACCGGCCGGTGCCAGCGCTGCTGCGCCACGTACCGTCCGCGCCCGCGCAGCGGGTCGGCACCCCGCCCGCCCCGGCGGCGGCCCTGGCGGCCGGTCGCCCGGCCCGGGCCCGACCAGGGGTCGGGGTAGTGGTGGTCGTCGTCGAGTCCGCTCGGGTACGGGCGCAGCTCCAGCGGCAGCCCGTCCCCGGCCGTGACGTCATACCCCCAGCCCGGGCCCGCGGAGTCCGGCTCGAACCGGGCCTCGGCGGCGGCGAGCTGCCGCTCCTTGGCCGTCGGCTCGTGCACGGCGGCGGACCGGACGAAGGCCTCATCGAAGACCACGGTGGCGAACTCGTCGTCCGCACCACCGTGGTCGGCGCCGTCGGGGTACGGCAAGCCCCCCACATCCTCAGCCACGGATTCAGCGTATTACCGGGCGGGCGATTTGTCTGTGGCTCCTCGCAGTTGGTCCGTCGCCCGTGTGACGCGGGGCGCTCCGGGCCGGGTCAGCCGGCGTCCGCGGCCCCGCCGACGGTCTGCGTCGCCTCGCCCCGCACGTGCCCGTCACCAGTGACGATGTACTTGGTGCTGGTCAGCTCCGGCAGGCCCATCGGGCCGCGGGCGTGCAGCTTCTGGGTGGAGATCCCGATCTCCGCGCCGAAGCCGAACTCACCGCCGTCGGTGAAGCGGGTGGAGGCGTTGACGGCGACGGTGGTCGAGTCGACCAGCTGGGTGAACCGCCGGGCGGCGGCCTGCGAGGTGGTGACGATGGCCTCGGTGTGGCCGGAGGACCAGCGGCGGATGTGCTCCACCGCGGCGTCCAGCGAGGGCACCACGGCCGCCGCCAGGTCGTAGGAGAGGTACTCGGTGCCCCAGTCCTCGTCGGTGGCGGGCACCGCGGTGACGCCGGTGCCCTCGGCGGCCTTGAGCACCGCGTCGTCGCCGTGCACGGTGACCCCGGCCTCGGCGAGGGCGGCCAGCGCGAGCGGCAGGAAGGCGTCCGCGACGTCCTGGTGGACCAGCAGCGTCTCGGCGGAGTTGCAGACGCTGACCCGCTGCGCCTTGGAGTTCAGCAGGATGCCGACGGCCATCGCCAGGTCGGTCCGCGCGTCCACGTAGACGTGGCAGTTGCCGGTGCCGGTCTCGATCACGGGGACGGTCGAGCCCTCGACCACGGCGCGGATCAGCGAGGCGCCGCCGCGCGGGATGAGCACGTCGACGAGGCCCCGGGCGCGCATCAGCTCCTGGACGGACTCGCGGCTCTCTCCCGGCACCAGCTGGACGGCGTCGGCGGGCAGTCCGGCGGCGGCGACGGCGTCCCGCAGGACGGCGACCAGCGCGGTGTTGGAGCGGTAGGCGGAGGCCGAGCCGCGCAGCAGTACGGCGTTGCCGGACTTGAGGCAGAGGGCCGCGGCGTCCACGGTCACGTTCGGCCGGGCCTCGTAGATGATGCCGACCACGCCGAGCGGCACCCGTACCTGGCGCACGTCCAGGCCGTTGGGCAGCGTGTAGCCGCGCAGCACCTCGCCAACCGGGTCGGGCAGGCCGACGACCTGGCGCACGTCGGCGGCGATCGCGGCGATCCGCTCGTGGTCGAGGCTCAGCCGGTCGATCACCGACTCGGCGGTGCCGGCCTCACGGGCCCGGGCCACGTCCTCGGCGTTGGCCGCGGTGATCTCGGCGCTGCGGGCCACCAGCGCGTCCGCGATCGCCAGCAGCGCGGCGTCCTTCGCCCGGCGCGGCAGCGGGGCGATCGCGGCGGCGGCCTCCCGGGCTCGGCGCGCTACGGCGAGGACGGGGCTGTCGGCGGTGGCGAGGTCGCTGGTCATGCGCCCAGGGTAGCGACTGCGCCGGCCGTGCCGGTCCGCCGTTTCGCCATCCGAACGCCGGGCCGGACGCACCCCGCCGCAGCCGGCCCGCGCGCACCGGCCGGGCCGCGCGATCACCCCGCCCGGACGCACCGCGCCCGGACCCACCGCACCCGCCGCCCGCCCGGCGCTCAGTACGGGTGCACGCCCCCCAGGTGCGGCGACGGGTCGCCGAAGCCCTCCGCCACCCGCTTGTGGTACGTCGCCCGGTCGACCACCTCCAGGCCGACGATCTCCCACGGCGGCAGGTTGGCGGTGAGCTTGTGCTCGCCCCACAGCCGCAGCGCGATCGCCGCCGCGTCGTGCAGGTCCCGGGCCTGCTCCCAGTACCGGATCTCCGCGTGGTCGGCGGCGTAGCGCGCGGTCAGGAAGAACGAGTGGTCGTGCGCCAGCCGCTCCAGCGAGGCCCGCAGCGAGGACAGCGGGGTCACCTGCCCGGACACGCTCAGCACCACGTGCCAGAGCCGGGCCTGCTCCGGCACGGTGGGCGGCTCCCCCTCGTCGGCGCGCTGCGCCGGCGGCCTGCGCACCCCTCGGGGCCCCTGCGGCGGCGGACCGGCCGGCTGCGCGGGGGCGTCCCCGCGTCCGCCGTCGATGCTGGTGAGCCGCCGGCCCGCGGTCCCCGCGGTCAGCGCCGTCTCGCGCCTGCGTTCCACCGGCGGCCTCCTGTTCGGCGATGTCGTGTCGTCCCCCCGCACCGGTCCCGCCGGCCCTCGGCCGACCGGTCCGGCTGCACCCCTCCTCGCCCGCGGCCGGGCCGCTCCCCCTGCGGAGCGGCCCGCCGACCGCGCTCCGCCGGCCGGCCGGTGCCGGCGCGTGGGCCGGTCAGCCGCGCAGAACGACCAGGTCGTCGCGGTGGACGACCTCGCGCTCGTACGCGGCGCCGAACTCCTGGGCCAGGTCGCGGGTGGACCGGCCGAGCAGGCGGGGCAACTCCCTCGCATCAAAGTTGACCAGTCCACGAGCCACGATGTGGCCGTTTTCGGCAAGAAGGTCCACCGGATCACCCGCGGCGAACTCCCCGTCGACCTTGGTGACCCCGGCCGGCAGCAGGGAGGCGCCGCCCGAGACGACCGCCGTGACGGCGCCCGCGTCCAGGTGCAGGGCCCCGCGCGGGCTGCTCGCGTGGGCGAGCCAGAGCATCCGGTCGGAGGTGCGGCTGCCGGTGCGCAGGAACAGGGTGCCGGTGGGCCGGCCGGCCAGCGCGTCGGCGGCGTGGCTGGCGGCGGTGAGCACCACCGGGATGCCCGCTCCGGTGGCGATCCGGGCCGCCTCGACCTTGGTGACCATGCCGCCGGTGCCGACGCCCGCCTTGCCCGCGCTGCCGATCTCGATGCCGTCGAGGTCGTGCGGGCCGCTCACCCGGTCGATCCGGCTGGTGCCGGGCCGGGAGGGGTCGCCGTCGTAGAGCCCGTCGACGTCGGAGAGCAGCACCAGCAGGTCGGCCCGGACGAGGTGGGCGACCAGGGCCGCGAGCCGGTCGTTGTCGCCGAACTTGATTTCGGCGGTGGCGACGGTGTCGTTCTCGTTGACGACCGGCATCGCGCCCATCGCGAGCAGCTGGTCGAGGGTGCGGTAGGCGTTGCGGTAGTGGGCGCGCCGGCTGGCGTCCTCGGCGGTGAGCAGGACCTGGCCGACCCGGATGCCGTAGCGGGCGAAGGAGGCGGTGTAACGGGCGACCAGCAGGCCCTGACCGACGCTGGCGGCGGCCTGCTGGCGGGCGAGGTCCTTGGGGCGCTTGTCGAGGCCGAGCGGCGCGAGCCCGGCGGCGATGGCGCCGGAGGAGACGAGGACCACCTCGGGCGCGTCCGGGCGGGCCCGCACCTTGGCCAGCGCGTCCACCAGGGCGTCGACCCGGTCGGCGTCCAGGCCGCCGGCCGCCGTGGTGAGTGAGGAGGAGCCGACCTTGACGACGATCCGCCGCGCGGTCAGCACCTCCTGCCGCAGTGAGTCCTCGCTCATCTCGCTGTACGCCCTTCCGGTGTGGTGCTGGTGCGGCGGGCCGGGCCCGGCCGTCGCCCCCGAAATCTACGCGATCCGCACAGGTCGCCCTCCGGTTGTTTCACCGGCTGGACCCGTCCCGGTCACGGCCTCGCCACAGCGCGGCCGACAATCCGGATGGCTGGTATGGTCCCTGACCGCAAGCCAGATCGGGGGACGGCTTCTTGCCCGCTGAACCCATTCGTCTTCGACTCTCGTGTCATCGGGCGGCACCGCAATGGGCAGGCCGGCAACGGTTCGCGGTCGCGCGCCCAGGAAAGCGCACCATGCGTACGTACACCACCAAGCTCACCGTCGCCGCCCTGGCGGCGGCCACCGCGCTGTCGCTCGCGGCCTGCGGCCCGGACAACGCGGACACCCCGGCGGGGACGGGCGGCGCCACGGGCGCGGCCCCGGCCCAGACCGGCGCGGCGACCGGCGGCGCGGCCACCGGCGGTGCCGCGACCGGGGGTGCCGCCACGGGCGGCGCGGCCGGCGGCTCGACCGCGGCCCCGACCGGCGCGACCGGCGGCGCGGCCACGGGCGGGGCGGCCACCGCCGGTGCCACGGGCGGGGCGGCCACGGGCGGGGCGGCCACGGCCGGCGCGACCGGTGGCGCGGCCACCGGCGGCGGCGCGGGCGGCGGCAAGCTGCCGCAGGCCGGCACCGCGGTGAAGTTCGGCCAGCCCGCCACCGTCGACTTCGCCGACAAGACCTTCAACGCCGCGGCCAAGCTGGAGATCACCGTCACCGGCGTGACCCCCGGCTCGCTCAAGGACTTCCAGGACGCCAAGGCCCCCACCACGGGCCTGGACGGCCGGGCGATCTACTACGTCAGCTGGACGATGAAGAACCTCGGGGACTCCAAGCTGACCTTCGCGGCGCCCAACTCCAAGTTCAAGGTCTACGACGCCTCGGGCGGCACCGCCAGCTTCGCCAACCCGACCGGCTCCACCCCCGTGGCCAAGTGCACCACCCCGAGCTTCTCGGGTGCCACCAAGGGCGTCGAGTTCAAGGGCTGCGACATCGTCAGCTTCCCGGCCGGCGGCGTCCCGGCGATGGTCGGCTACGGCGACTCGACCGACATCACCAAGGTCCAGGCGGCCTGGACGAAGTGACGTCCCGCCGGCGCTGAACACGCGAGCGGCCCCCGCCACCCGGACGGGTGGCGGGGGCCGCTCGCGGCTGCGCGGACTCAGTCCTCGTCGTCGCCCTCGATGGCGGCCTGGCGGCCGCTGGAGAGCGCCTCGAAGGCGAGGAACTCGGCCTCGGCCGCGTCCCGGCCCTTCTGCTTCTCGCGGCGGCGGTCGACGGCCGGGCGCGGGTTCTCGAAGCGGTGGTCCTCGCCGCGGCGGCCGAGCATCTCGGCGCCGGCGGCCATGGTCGGCTCCCAGTCGAAGACCACGGCGTTGTCGTCCGGGCCGATGATGACGGTGTCGCCCTCGTGGGCGCCGACCTTCCAGAGCCGGTCCTCGACGCCGAGGCGGGCCAGCCGGTCCGCCAGGTAGCCGACGGCCTCGTCGTTGGAGAAGTCGGTCTGGCGGACCCAGCGCTCCGGCTTGCTGCCGCGGATGCGGTAGGCGCCGTCCTCCTCGGTGATGGTGAAGCCGGCGTCGTCCACGGCGACGGGCCGCAGCACGATCCGGGTCGACTCCTCGACGGGCTTGGCGGCCCGCGCCTCGGCGACGATCTGGGCCAGCGCGAAGCTCAGCTCGCGCAGGCCCTTGCGGGAGGCCGCGGAGACCTCGAAGACGCGGTAGCCGCGCTCCTCCAGGGACGCCCGGGTGAGGTCGGCGATGTCCTGGCCGTCCGGCACGTCCACCTTGTTGAGCGCGACCAGGCGCGGCCGGTCCTCGAGACCGCCGTACTGGGCCAGCTCGGCCTCGATGGTCTCCAGGTCGGTCAGCGGGTCGCGGCCCGGCTCCAGGGTGGCGCAGTCCAGCACGTGCACCAGCACCGAGCAGCGCTCGACGTGCCGCAGGAACTCCAGGCCGAGCCCGCGGCCCTGGCTGGCGCCGGGGATCAGGCCGGGCACGTCGGCGATGGTGTAGACCGTGTCGCCGGCGGTGACCACGCCCAGGTTGGGGATCAGGGTGGTGAACGGGTAGTCCGCGATCTTCGGCTTGGCGGCGGAGAGCACCGAGATCAGCGAGGACTTGCCGGCGCTCGGGTACCCCACCAGGGCCACGTCGGCGACGGACTTGAGCTCCATGACGATGTCACGGGCCTCGCCGGGCTCGCCGAGCAGCGCGAAGCCGGGCGCCTTGCGGCGGGCCGAGGCGAGCGCGGCGTTGCCGAGGCCGCCGCGGCCGCCCTGGGCGGCGACGAAGCTGGTGCCGTGGCCGACCAGGTCGGCGAGCACGTTGCCGCTGCGGTCCAGCACCACGGTGCCGTCCGGCACCAGCAGGACGAGGTCCTCGCCGTCCGCGCCGGTGCGGTTGCCGCCCGCGCCGGGCTTGCCGTTGGTGGCCTTGCGCTTGGGCGAGTGGTGGTACTCGAGCAGGGTGGTGATCTGAGCGTCCACGGTGAGGATGACGCTGCCGCCCTCCCCGCCGTTGCCGCCGTCCGGGCCGCCGAGCGGCTTGAACTTCTCGCGGTGCACGGAGGCGCAGCCGTGGCCCCCGTTACCCGCGGCGACGTGAAGTTCGACGCGGTCCACGAAGGTGGTCATGGGTGTGCCTCCAGTACGGATGAGTCTGCTTCTACCTGCGTAAAGCATGAAGGGTGGACCGGAACATTCCGGCCCACCCTTCATTGTGAGTCTGGTGTGACTCAGGCCTCGGAGGCCACGATGTTGACGACCTTGCGGCCGCGACGGGTGCCGAACTGCACCGCACCGGCGGTCAGCGCGAACAGCGTGTCGTCGCCGCCACGGCCGACGCCCGCACCCGGGTGGAAGTGGGTGCCGCGCTGGCGGACGAGGATCTCGCCGGCGGAGACGACCTGGCCGCCGAAGCGCTTCACGCCGAGGCGCTGGGCGTTCGAGTCACGGCCGTTACGGGTAGAGCTTGCGCCCTTCTTGTGTGCCATTTTCGGCTATCCCCTTACTTGCTGACCGAGTCGATGCTGGTGATGCGCACCGCGGTGTGCTTCTGACGGTGACCCTGGCGACGGCGGTAGCCGGTCTTGTTCTTGTAGCGCAGGATGACGATCTTGTCACCCTTGGTCTGGTCGACCACCTCGGCGTGGGCCTTCACGCCGGCGAGGACCCACGGGTCGGAGGTGACGGCCTCGCCGTCGACGACCAGGATGGTCGAGAGCTCGACCGAGTCACCCGGCTTGGCCTCGATACGGTCGATCTCCAGCACGTCGCCGACGGCGACCTTGTGCTGGCGGCCGCCTGCGCGAACGATCGCGTACATGCGGTACCTGCTTTCCTTGCTCGGTCGGAACTCCCGACGCCAGCCACCTGGGTACGGACACAGAGGCCTCTCCCCTCGGAACCGCGCGGACGCGGTCACCTCGGGAAGGTGATGTGCTCGGGAGCGTGGCGTAGACACGCCGAGGGTCAAGAATACGGACCGCCCGCCCGGGGGGCAAACCGGCCCGTACGGCCCGGGGCGGGAAGGGTCCCGCCCCGGGCCGGGGCACTACTCGGCGGCCGTATCACCTTCGGCCGCCGCGGCCTTCTTGGCCGCCGCGCTCGTCCGCTTGGTGGCGGTCTTGCGGGCGGTGGTCTTCTTGGCCGCCGCGGTCGTCTTCTTGGCGGCGGTCTTCTTCGCGGCGGTCTTGCGGGCGGCCCGCTTCTTGGGCGCCGGCGCCTCCTCCGCGGACTCCTCGACCGCGGACCCCTCGACCGCGGCCTCCGCGGCGGGGGCCTCGACGGCCTCCGTCTCCGCGACGGCCCCGGCCTCGGTCTCCGCGACCTCGACGGCCTGCGGCTCCTCGGCGGCGGGGGTCTCGGCCGCGGGGGCCTCGACGGGCTCGGCGGCCGGGGCGGCGGCCTCCAGGGCCGCCTCCAGCGCCGCGTCGGCCCGCGCCTGCAGCACCACGATCTCGGCACCGCCCGGCGTACCGGCCGGAGCCGTCGCCTTGCGCACCGCGCGGCGGCGGGTGCGGCCGGCCGGGGCCGCCGTGACGGCCGGGATCTCGACCAGGTCCGGCTGGGCCGCCGGGGCCTCGGCCGACTCCTCGGTGCCCGGGACCTCCAGGGCCAGCTGGCCCTCGATCTCCTCGCGCACCGGCTCGACCGCGAGCTCGGCATCGGCCTCGACCTCGGCCTCGGTCACGGCGGCCTCGACGGCCTGCGGCTCCTCGTGGGCCGCCCCGCCCTTGCCCCGGCGGCGGCGCTTGCCGCTGCCCGCGGCCGGCTCGACGGCCGGCGCGGCCGGGGTGTGGACGTGGGTGCTCGGCTGCTCCATGTGGACGATCACGCCGCGGCCGTTGCAGTGCACGCACGGCTCGGAGAAGGACTCCAGCAGGCCCTGGCCGACCCGCTTGCGGGTCATCTGGACCAGGCCCAGCGAGGTGACCTCGGCCACCTGGTGCTTGGTCCGGTCCCGGCCCAGGCACTCCAGCAGGCGGCGCAGCACCAGGTCGCGGTTGGACTCCAGCACCATGTCGATGAAGTCGATCACGATGATGCCGCCGAGGTCGCGCAGCCGCAGCTGGCGCACGATCTCCTCGGCCGCCTCGATGTTGTTCCGGGTGACCGTCTCCTCCAGGTTGCCGCCCTGGCCGACGAACTTCCCGGTGTTGACGTCGATGACGACCATCGCCTCGGTGCGGTCGATCACCAGCGACCCGCCGCTGGGCAGCCAGACCTTGCGGTCCAGCGCCTTCATCAGCTGCTCGTCGATCCGGTAGGTGGCGAACACGTCCACCTCGGAGGTCCACCGCTGGAGCCGCTCGGCGAGGTCCGGGGCCACGTTGGAGACGTAGTCGTGGATGGTGTTCCACGCCTCGTCGCCGGAGACGATGACCTTGGTGAAGTCCTCGTTGAAGATGTCGCGGACGACCCGGACGGTCATGTCCGGCTCGCCGTACAGCAGAGCGGGGGCGTTGCCGGTCGCGGCCCTCTTCTGGATGTCCTCCCACTGCTGCTGCAGTCGCTGGACGTCGCGGGTCAGCTCCTCCTCGGAGGCGCCCTCGGCGGCGGTGCGCACGATGACGCCCGCGTCGTCCGGGACGATCTTCTTGAGGATCTGCTTCAGGCGGGCGCGCTCGTTCTCGGGCAACTTGCGCGAGATGCCGGTCATCGAGCCCTCGGGCACGTACACCAGGTAGCGGCCGGGCAGCGAGATCTGGCTGGTCAGGCGGGCGCCCTTGTGGCCGATCGGGTCCTTGGAGACCTGCACCAGCACGGACTGGCCGGACTTCAGCACCGACTCGATCCGGCGCGGGCCGCCGTGGCCGCCCAGCGCGCCGAAGTTGACCTCACCGGCGTACAGCACCGCGTTGCGGCCCTTGCCGATGTCGACGAACGCGGCCTCCATCGACGGCAGCACGTTCTGGACCTTGCCCAGGTAGACGTTGCCGACGTACGAGGTGGCCTGCTCCTTGTTCACGTAGTGCTCGACCAGCACGCCGTCCTCGAGGACGCCGATCTGGGTCCGCTGGCCGTTCTGGCGCACCACCATGACGCGCTCGACGGACTCCCGGCGGGCCAGGAACTCGGCCTCGGTGATGATCGGCACCCGGCGGCGGCCCAGCTCGCGGCCCTCGCGGCGGCGCTGCTTCTTGGCCTCCAGACGGGTCGAGCCCTTGATGGACTGCACCTCGTCCGGGTCGAAGGACGGCTCGGTGGAGCGGCGGCGCGGCTCGCGCACCTTCACGACCGTGCGGACGCCGTCCTCGGTGGTCTCGGCGGTCTCGACGGCACCGGCCTCGCCGCTGCGGCGGCGACGGCGGCGACGGCGGCGGGAGGAGGACAGGCCGGCGGCCAGGTCGTCGTCCTCGTCGCCCTCCTCGTCGGCGGCCTCGGCCGGCTCCTCGGCGGCGGGCTGCTCGGTCTCGAGGGCCTCGTTCTCGAAGTCCTCGGACTCGCCGCGGCGACGGCGGCGGCCACCCCGGCGGCGACGGCGCGACGGACGGCCGTCCTCCTCCCAGTCGCCCTCGGTCTCCGGACCGGCGACGGGGGCCTCGACGACGGGCGCCTCGACGGCCGGCGTCTCGACCGGAGCCTCGGCGGCCTTCTCGGCGGCCTTCTCCGCGGCGCGCTCGGCCCGCTCGGCCTTCTCGGCGGCGCGCTCGGCGGCCTTCACGGCCCGCCCGCCCTTGGAGCGGGCCGGCGGCTGCACCCGCACCGAGGTGCGCACGCGACGGCGGCGGCCGACGCCGCTGTACTCGAACTCGTCCTCCTCGCGCTCGGCGACGGCCGGCTCCTCGGCCTGGGCCGGGGCGGCGGCGGCCGGCTGCTGCGGCTGGGCCGCGGGCTGCGCGACGTACGGGGCCGGCTCCTGGAACACCGGGGCCTGGAAGATCGCGGTGGACGGGCGGACGGCACGGCGGCGCACCCGGCCGGTCGGCTCGGCGACCGGCGCCGGGGCGGGCTCGGGCTCGGGCTCGACGGCCGCGGCCTCCTCGACCGACTCCTCCTCGACGGGCTCCTCGGCGGCGGGCTCCTCGGCGGCGGGCTCCTCGACCGGCGCCTCGACGACCGGCGCGGCCTCGACCACGCGGCGGCGACGGGCCCGGCGGGCCGGAGCCGCAGGGGCCTCCTCGGCCTCGGCGGCGGGCTCCTCGGCCTGCGCCGGGGCGGCGACGGGCTCCTCGGCCGGGGTCTCGGCGGCGGCCGGCGTACCGGCGGGGGCCTCGGCACGCTTGCGGGTGCGACGGGCCCGGACGGGCTTCTCGGCCACCGGCTCGGCGGCCGGAGCGGCCTCGGCGGGCTCCTCGACGGCCTTCTCGGCCGCCTTGGCCGCCTTCGCCGCGGTCGGCTCGGCGGCGACGGCCTCGGCCGCCTCCGGGGTCCCTGCGGGGGCCTCGGCACGCTTGCGGGTGCGACGGGCCCGGACGGGCTTCTCGGCCACCGGCTCGGCGGCCGGAGCGGCCTCGGCCGCCGCGGCCTCGGCGGCGGGCGCCTCGGCCGGGACGACCGTCTCGGCGGCCTCGGTGGCCGCACCCTGCGGGGTCCCCGCGGGGCGGGACACCGCGCGACGGCGGCGGCGCGGCGGCGCCGCGGACGCGCCCTCGCCGCCGGTCGGGGCGGTTTCGTTCTGTTCCGTGGCCGCGGTCTGCTGCGGATCGGTGTTATCGAGCATGCGGGTGGATCTCCCGTCAGGCCCCCGGGCTCCGCATCCGGGCACGGCACGGCACGGGCGGCCGGCCGGCATCGCGACGATGCTCGGGCCGGACCCATTCACGGTGCCGCCGCGCGGACGCGAGGCCGCACAGGGGCTCGTAGTCTCGCTCGGCGCCCCGCCCTCGGCGGGGTGTCGAAAGTCTTCTGGTCTGACCAGTCTTCTGAGGTTTTCCCAAGCTGCGCCGTCCCCCAACCCCGGGTGGCTCCCGGACGGGGTTCCCGGGCCCACCGACCGTCCTGGTCGGCGGGCCGCAGGTGGCCGGCCTGTGCTGCGACGACGCTCGCTCCCCTGGGGAGCCGCGGGAACCTGGAGGACCGTCGGGCCCAGTGAGGCACTGGGCCCGGCCTCCGCCCGTCAGGCGGACGCGGCCCCGCGCACCCCGGCGGCCGTCAGCCGGCCGGGGCCGCGGCGCGGTCGAGCGCCAGCGGGTCGGTCACCGTGCCGGTCTCCTCGTCGAGCGGCCCCTGCGCCAGCCTGGTCACCTCTGCGGGGACCGGCGGCGCCAGGTCGGCCGTCGCACGGAGACCGGACAATACGTCGTCGGGTCGTACGGCGGGTGTGGCGTGTCGTACTACCAGCCGCAGTATCGCACAGGGACGGCCGGTCCGAACATCGTGGTCCGCTCCGGCGGCCGTGTCCGCACCGCCGTCGACCTGCGGCGGGACGAGGTCCAGCGCCGCCACGGCGCCGCGCGCGTCGAAGACCCGCACGCCGTTCTTGGTCGTGCGTTCGACCTCGACCCGCTCCTCGGCCAGGAACGCCTTGACCGCGCCGGCCGCCTCGTCCGGCTCGACGCCGTCCAGCCGGACCAGCCACTCGGAGGCCTCCAGGCGCTCCACGAAGTTCGGCGTCCGCACCTCGACCGCGTCGATCACGTCCAGGCCGGGCGGCAGCGACTCGTCCAGCTGCGCCCGCAGCTCCTCGGGGTCGCGCAGGGCGGCCAGACCGATCTCCAGGTACTCCGCCTCGCTCGCCACCCCGGTCGGGGCCGCGTTGGCGTAGGAGACCTTCGGGTGCGGGGTGAAGCCGGCCGAATAGGCCATCGGCACGGCGGACCGGCGAAGGGCGCGCTCGAAGGCGCGCTGGAAGTCGCGGTGGCTGGTGAAGCGGAGCCGGCCGCGCTTGGTGTAGCGGAGACGGATCCGCTGCACCGTCGGCGCGGGCGGCGGACCGTCGGGCGTACGGCGTGCCAGGGTCGCTCAGTCCTTAGTCAGTTGTCCCCGTCCGGCGCGGCGAACTGCCGCCACGGTCCGGACTCTGTCACCTCAAAGGGTACGCGCCCCGCCGCCCCCCTCGCTCCGCCCCTGGTCAGCCGTACGCCGACGACCCCCGGCCGGAGCGTTCCGGCCGGGGGTCGTCGGACCCGGGGACTACTTGTTGACGACGCTCAGCGGCAGCAGCTTCTTGCCGGTCGGGCCGATCTGGATCTCCGTCTGCATCTGGGGCTATATGGAGACACGTCCAAAACCGTCGAGGGGGGTCTCCGACATGGCGAAGCGCAGCCGCACGGCCCGTGCCGCGCAGCAGAAGATGTACACGGTCGAAGCTGAGTGGACCGCCTCAGATCTGGCACTGCTGGAGGACCTGAAGAGAGCCGAGGCCGCCCTTCCGGCAGAGGCGCCCCGAGCTCTGCTGTCGGTCCGGCTGTCCGTGCTCACGGAAGACACCACCTCCCCCGTCCGCCAGGAGCTCGACCTCCGCCGTGAGGCGCTGAACCGGGGCTGCCGCGTGGTCGGCGTCGCCAGCGACCTCAACGTGTCCGCCACGAAAGTGCCCCCGTGGAAGCGCAAGCAGCTGGGCGACTGGCTGAACAACCGGGCGCCGGAGTTCGACGTGTTGCTGTTCTGGAAGCTCGACCGGTTCATCCGCCGTCTGTCCGACCTGAACACGATGATCGACTGGGCGTTGAAGTACGGGAAGAACCTGGTCTCCAGGCACGACTCGATCGACCTGACCACGGTCGTCGGGAAGATCCTGGTCACACTGATCGGCGGCATCGCGGAGATCGAGGCCACCAACACGAGCACGCGCGTCGCGAGCCTCTGGGACTACGCGAAGACGCAGTCCGCCTGGCTGGTCGGCAAGCCGGCCTTCGGGTACACCACCGCCGAGGACGAGAACGGGAACGTCGTCCTTGTTATTGAGGCCGACGCCCACAAGGCCCTGCACTGGTGCCGACGCATGGCTCGTCGAGGCGTCTCCGCGACCCGCATGGTCAAGCTGCTGAAGCGCGCGGGCCTCGGCAGCGACGGCCTCACGGTTTCGACCCTCCTGCGCCAGCTCCGCAACCCTGCCTTGATGGGCTACCGCGTAGAAGAGGAGAAGAAGGGCGGCGCTCGCCGGTCCAAGCTCGTCCTGGACAAGGCCGGGAAGCCCATCAGGGTCGCGGAGGCCATTTTCGCCGACGAGGAGTTCAACGAGCTCCAAGCGGATCTCGACAAGCGCAGCAAGAACCAGCCTCAACGCCGGCCCGGTGGCGCCACGAAGTTCCTCGGAGTCTTCATCTGCGCCGACTGCAAGACGCACATGGTGGAACAGCGGAGCCGCGTCAACGGTCGGGTGTACGAGTACCTGCGCTGCCAGGGCTGCCGCGGTGGGGGACCTGGCGCTCCCAACCCCGATGTGATCAACGCCAAGCTCGTCCTCGACGTGCTGTCCGTCCTTGGTGACGAGCCGGTGCAGGTGCGCGAGTACGCACGGGGCGCCGAGGCTCGTGCCCATGTGGCGCAGCTTGAGGAGTCCATCGCCTACTACATGAAGGAGCTGGAGCCCGGCGGCCGGTACGCCAAGACCCGGTTCACACGCGAGCAGGCGGAGGAGACGCTGGACAAGCTGATCACCGAACTCGGAGAGATCGACCCCGAGACCACCGAAGACCGGTGGGTGAACGTGGCCAACGGAAAGACGTTCCGGCAGCAGTGGGAGGAAGGCGGCACCGAGGCCATGGCCGCAGACCTCGTGAGGGTGGGTATCCGCTGTGAAGTCACCCGAACCAAGGTCAAGGGTCAGCGGGCCCCCGCGATCAAGCTGCGCCTCATGATCCCCAAGGACTACCGCGACCGGCTGATCGTCAAGGAAGACGACTTCGCAAGCAAGCTCTGACGCAACAGCCGGCCCGAAGGCCGAACGGCATGCGACAGGCCCCGGCAGCAGTGTCGGGGCCTGTCGTCGTCAGTGCTTGGCCGGGTCGTATGGCTCCTCGTTCCCGTCCTCGTCGACGATGACGATCTCGCTCTTGATGGCCTGCCACTGAGTCCGTCTCAACGGCTCTGCCCACTCGGCAGGACCGACGACAGTGGGCGTCGCATCTCGCGCGCCAGGACGGGTGATCACAGCGCCTCCCTATTAGCGCCGGAGCATCTCGCCTCTTCACGGGCCATCTCCCGGTTGGTGGCGAGGTCTTCGGCGATGCCGGCGGCGATGAGTGCTTCGGCGGGGGTGTGGCCGGTTCCGGCGAAGCGCCAGGCGGATTCGGTGGTGGTGTCGGTGTCCCAGTCGATGTACAGGGCGGGGGCGCCGGCGAGGGTGCGGGCGTGTTCGGTGCGGTCGGCTCGGAGTTGGCCGTAGGTGGTGGAGTAGACGTGGGTTTTGGTGAGGCAGTGGCCCCTGTAGCCGAGCATGTGGGCCCAGGTGCGAAGGCGCAGGTGGCGTAGTTCGGGCAGTTCGCCGAGGCGCCAGGCGGTGGCGATGAGGGCCCGGATATGTGGGGTGACGTGCAGGGCTCGTATCTCGTCGATGGATTCGATGCGGCGGTCGACGGCGCCGGCCGCTTCCACGCTCTTGCTCGTGTACTTGGCGACGTAGGCGGCTACCGCGTCGTCGGTGAGGCGTGCGCCGTCGCCGCCGGTGAGGGGGTGGGCGTCGAGCTGGGTACCGAAGCGGAGCCGTCCGTCGCCGAATGCGGCCGATTCGGGGCGCGGCAGGGCGACGGCGGCAGCCGCGGAGCGCACCGTGTCCATGAGGAGGTCTGCGGTTGCCCAGGGCGGGGGCGGGTCGGTGGGTCCCGTGGGTCCGTCGAAGCGGACGACGGCGTGGAAGTGGACCGCGCCGCGCTTCTGGTACTCGGCGACCTTCGCGGCCGAGACCCGGATCAGCTTGCGGACGGCCGTGCGGCCGACGCCGGCCCGAGTGGCGACGTGGTGGTACAGGTTGTCCCGGAAGGCCTTCCACAACGCCGGGGCCATCGCGTTCCACAGGACGTGGCCCGGGTAGTCGTAGCAGTCCGCGCAGAGCGGCTGTCCGATGAGCGGGTCCGTGTCGGAGTGGGTCCGGCCGCAGCCGTGCCGGCCTCCGTGTTCGCAGCGCCGGCGCCGGGCCCGGTGGCATTCGCCGGCGCGGTGGACCGGGCCGAACGAGGGCGCGGTGAGGGTGACGAACAGCCGCGGGTGCGTGCGCACCGTCTCCGGGACGCCTTTGCCGCCGGTGAGGCCGGAGCGGACCAGGTGGAAGGTGTCGCCGCTGTGCTCGCGCGAGCAGGACGGGCACCGGGTGGCGCGGCGGTTGCGGCAGCGGACGGCGAGCCGGCCGCCGGGTTCGGTGGCGGTCGAGTAGTGCCGCAGGACTTCACCGGTGTCGGCGTCCAGGGTGGTGGTGTGTCCGGTGAGGTAGACCGGTTCCGCGCAGCCGCCGGTGGCGCGGATCTGTTCGATCCAGCGGTTCAGGTCCGGCATCTCACCGAGGCGGACCAAGTCCCGGTCTATGGAGGGTAGTTGGCGCAGCCGCGCCTCCCGGGAGAGGTAGGCGCGGCGTGCGGTGGGGTCGGTGTACGGGTTGGGGGCGGTCATGGGGGGTGTCTCCAGGGCCAGGGGTTGCCGGGCCCCGGCCGGGCCAAACTGTGTGTGGCGCGGCCGGGGGTGGCGTGGGGGCGGGTGGAGGGGGTCCGGCGGATCGGGGTCGGTCCGCCGGTGGGGGCTGGGCTGGCTGGCACGGTGATCACTCGCTTTCAGGTGGTGGTGTGGGTGAGGCCTTGGACGATCCAGGTCACGGCGTAGACGATCGGGTCGGTCCAGCCGATGCGGTCGAGGTAGATGGCGAGGACGCCGACGAGGGCGACGTGCCAGGCCTTGATTTCGCCGGAGCGCACCAGGAGGAAGGTGGCCAGGGCGAGGAAGGCGATCAGGACGAGGGCCGGGCCGTTGCCCATCAGAGGTAGACCCCTTCACTCGGCTCGTCGACGTGCAGGCCGGGCCAGGTGGGGGCGAGACGGGCGTACTTGCCCGCGACGCGGCGGGCCTGGTCGGGGGCGACGTGGATCGAGCGGGCCCGGAGCCACTGGCCGTCGGTGTCCGCGGTGATGGCGACGCCCTGTTCGGCGAGCGTGATGCGCTGCGCTGCGGCGAGGGCGTCCTTGTTGAGGTCGCCGAGCGCCATCTCCGCCGTTCCCGCGTCGCTGACCCGGTGGCAGATCCGGCCGGCCAGCTGCGCCCGCAGCGCGGTGACGCCGGGGCCGAGGTCGGAGCCGACCCGCTGACCGGCGATCACCAGGTGAATCCCGAGGGCGGCGCCGAGCTGGGCCAGGCGCAGGAGGTTGGTGGAGATCTCCCCGACTTCCGCCTTGTCCTCCCGCGTGGCCATCAGGTACAGCTCGGCGACCTCGTCGACGATGAGGACGACGGGCAGCACCCGGAGCTTGGCGGGCAGGTCCCAGATCGAGCGGGCACCGACCGAGCGGCACAACTGCATGCGTGCTTCCGTCTCGGCGACGAGTTCGGCCAGGAGCCTCGCAGCCTCGGCCCGGGTGGAGGCCAGGGCCGAGAGCCGGTCCTCGAAGAGCGAGAGTTCCATGCCGCCCTTGAGGTCGATGCCGAACAGGGCGACGCGTTGCGGGGCGAGTTCCTTCACCAGGGAGGCGATGAGGGTGGACTTGCCGGAGCGGGTGGCGCCGACGATCAGCCAGTGCGGGGTGCGCCGGAAGTCGATCACCCACGCGCGGCCGTCCTCCAGCAGCCCGACCACCGCCCGCAGCGCGCGCTGTTTCAGCTGGTACGGCACGACGGGCGCCCGCAGCGGGTCCCAGGCCAGCGCGGAGAGGGTGACGAATCCGCGCTCGTCGGAGAACAGCCGGACGGCGTGGACCCGCCAGGCGTGCGTGAGTGCTTCCACGGCGGACAGGAAGTGGTCCGGGACCTGCCCCGGGTGCATCCGCACCGCCACGTCCAGGCCGCCGCGCCGCAGCTTCGGCGCGCCGAGGCGGGGCGGGACCGGCTTGAGGGGATCACCCCGCACCACCAGGTCACCGAGCAGGGCCCGACTGGGGCGCTTGGCGACGGCGAGGCCGAGGTTCGTGGTCAGCCGCCGCCAGGTGAGCCGGACCCTGATCACGGTGACGGGGTAGCCGAGTAGGCACCACCAGATGTAGGGGTAGGAGCGCCGCAGCCCGGGAGCGGTCGCGATGAGGATGAGCACCGTGGCG
The DNA here is from genome assembly GCF_040681575.1 of Kitasatospora sp. NPDC051702. Taxonomy (NCBI): domain Bacteria; kingdom Bacillati; phylum Actinomycetota; class Actinomycetes; order Kitasatosporales; family Streptomycetaceae; genus Kitasatospora; species Kitasatospora sp. NPDC051702. The sequence continues at coordinate 90,660 of NZ_JBFAZB010000020.1, read as the reverse complement.
AGCAGCGCCACCCACAGGAGTTGGGCGAGGATCACGGCCGCTCCCCGTTCTCCATGGCGGTGTTGTGGGCTTCGGTCTCCAGGTCGCGGGCCTGGCCGGCGGCCTTGTCGGCGAGGGTGGCGATGTGGTCGAAGAGCTGGGCGCCGCTGCTGTCGGCGGCGAACGGGTTGACCTCGTCGGCCAGGTCGCCGAGTTCGCACAGGAGACGACGGAGCCGGGCGCGGGTGACGGTGCTCATCAGGCGTCACCACCCTTGCGCGAGGCCGACGCCGGGGCGGGGACGGGGGTGATGGCGTCGGCGCGGAAGGACAGGCCGTGCCGGTCCCCCATCGCCCAGGAGAAGGCGGTCAGGCCGGTGACGTGCACCCGCACGCCCTCCACGACGCCGACCGGTTCGCCGGACACGCTGATCTCGATGATCGAGGCCCGCCGGCCGTCCTGCCGCACCGCGACACCGACCGTGTAGACGGTCTGCCCCTCACGGTCCTTACGGACTTCACCGGTCTCGCGGTTGGCGATCCGCACCTCGGGGGCGACGATGCAGGTCATCGTGCCGAGCCGGGTTCCGTCCACGGGAATGGACTGCATGAGCGCACACTCCAATGACGCAAAGGCCGTTTAACGTCGGTCGTCAAACGTACTTACCTTTGCGCTTAAATGATGCGCCGCCTTGACGCCCCGGCGCAAGCGATTCATGCTTACGTTTAACGGCTAGCGACTGATGACAGACATGCACATGCGGCCCGAGCTGGGCAAACGATCACAGATAACGACTCGATAACCACACGACACGCGCGAAGCGGGCCTTCCCCGGCGCCCGCACCAAGGGGTTCGACACGATGGCGATCATCCGGAACGAGGCACTGCACAAGCAGGTAGCGGCGGCGATGCGACAGGCGATCGCCGCCGGCGAATGGCCCCCTGGCACGCAGCTGCCCACGGAGACCGATCTCGCCGAGAAGTACGGCGTCTCCCGACCAACCGTCAGGCTCGCCGTCGCCGCCCTACGCGGTGAAGGTCAGTTGGACGTCAAGCAGGGACGAGGCACCTTCGTCCGCCCCACCGTCCACGGCCCCGCTGACACCATGGAGCGCACCGTCACCCTCCGGGGCAGTCAGTACGAGACGCCTGTCGACGCGTGGTTCGGCCACGGCGAGGAGCCGACCGTCTACCGCACCCGCACCGACGCGATCACGGCGCCACTTCTGGACATGGACGAGGGCGAGGCGATGTTCGCATGCGACCGCCTGATCACCGACCCTGCCGGCAATGGCCGCGCCCTTCACCGCCTGTTGCTCCCGATGGAGCGCATCACGGGCACCCCCCTGGCTAAAGAGCCCGGAGTGGCACCGGCCGAGGCCTACGCGACGCTCGCCGCCGCCGGGCACGAACCCACCTGGCGCGAGCGGGTCAGCGCCCGCATCCCCCAGCCCGACGAACGGGAAGCCCTCCACCTGTCCGAGGCCGCCGTCCTGCTGGTCGTCCACCGTGTCACCTACGACCGACCGTCGGGTCTGCCGCTGCTACTCGAAGAGACCAGGCTCGGCGCCGAGACCAGCGCCGTGACCTATGACATCGAGGCCACCAAGCCCAAGCGCGCCACCCGCCCCAAGATCACTCGCTAATTGCGATCGATCCAGGATCCAACATGAGCGCTGACGGCGGCAAAGCCCCCCAGGTGTTCTCGACAAGTTGACGAGAGCCATTCCGGCAGCGAGATCAAGAGCCAGGTTGCCCGGTTCGTGCCGAGGAGGGACTGTCCAGGCGAGGTCCCTGGCAGACACCACCCTCGGGGGTCCGCCTGCATTTTGGTGGCGGTCGACCGGCGTTCTTCACCCGCGGTCGGGGGTGATGGGGCCGGTGAGAGCGGCTGGGACGTCGTCGCGGATGGTGAAGACCCCGTCGGTTCCGGTGAGCTCCAGCAGGCGTTTGACCTGAGGCGGAGGGCTGGCGAGGACCAGCTCGACGCCGGTGGCGAGGGCCTCCAGGCGGGTCCTGAGCAGGGCGTTGAGGCCGGTGGAGTCGCAGAAGGTCAGGCCCGCAAGATCGATGACCAGCCGGGGCGGGCGCTCCTTGACCGCGCGGGCGAGGCCAGCGTCCAGAAGAACGTGCTCGCCCTGGTCGACCTGCCCGTCCAGGTGCAGGACGAGGGCGGTCTCGGGAGTGCCTGAGGTCGTGATCCGCAGGCGGGGAGCGTGCCGGGCGTACATGAGCGGGCTCCCTTCCGGCTGGGAGGCTGTCCGCCTTCGATCCTCCCGCTTTCACGGCGGCGTTTTCCACCCGGGCCGGCCTGCCGGAGCCAGCCGCTCAACCCGGCAACACCGCGCCAGCGCACCGGGCAAATCCCGCTGCCCAGCCTGTCGGCGCGGCCCGGCGGCGCACGGGCCCGGGGGAATGTGAACCCGTGCGCCTCCGTCCTGCGCCGACAGGTGTCCGGTTCAACGAGCGGCCCCGACTCAGGGCACGGCCAGCGCGATGTCCCTGCTCCGCCTCAGGGCTGTTCGTCGGTTTCGCCGAGGACCCAGGCGAGCGCGCTGGCGACGCCGGCGGCGAAGCGGCGGACGCTGCCGTCGCGGTCCTCGTGGGTACTTTTCCGGCGCGCGGCCCGTTCCTCGGCCCTGATGATGGCGTCGTTCGGGCGCTCCATCGTGTCGAAGCCGCTGACGGGGCCGAAGGAGCGGTGGCCAGCGACCCATTCGAGGGCCGCCAGGCTTCCCAGCTCCTCGGCGGTCAGCAGACCGGGCAGGGCAGCGAGGCGGGCGGCGACGGCCTCGACCGTGGCGAGCGTGCGGACGCCGGCCCGGCCAAGCGGCGCGTCAGCGGGTGCCATGGTGCTCGGCCTCGGCAGCCTGGAGACAGAAGGACTCGGTGCCGGTCTCGATCAGGATGAAGTGGAAGGTCAGCCTGTCGACAATGGCCGCGCAGAGCCGGGCATCGGTGACCGCCAGTCGGGCTTTGATCCGCTCGATCGTGTGCCGCTGCTTGCGCGGCACCTCCAGATCGGTCCACAGCATCTCGTCGATCCAGACCTTCACCGGCTCCAACACCGACCCCCGCTGCTCCGGCTTCTTGCGCGTCCTCAGCACCGGCGAGCGCTGCGCCTGGCTCACTTTGAACCGCAGAGCCAGCCGCCGACCCGAGACTGTCGGGTCCTGCTGGGGCGCCCGCCGGGTCTTCTCGAAAAGCACCTCGCATAGCAAAGCCACCCCGACCCCCTGACATGACCGTAATCAAGGACCACAGCCTGTCGCGGCGAACCGGAGCAGTCGACGACATTACTCCGAGCGCGGTGTGTCGCACCCTCAGCCCAGGCGGCTCTCAACTCGTTGCCCAAACCGTGGGCTCCCGATCTCACTACCCACCGGCTCTTAAGACACCTGTCTAATACACCCCAGGTGTGGGCGCTCGGACACGACACTGTCGCAACTTGCCTTCACTTACTCAAGCGGCGGCGCCTCCGCGCCGCCGGGCGGGCCCAGCCGCCTCGGCCGGGCTGCGGCCTGCCGGCCGGTCCCGGCCGGGCGCCTGGCCCGCCCGCAAGACACAGCCTGCTCAAAACCGGACGCAAGCGGCCCCGTTCTTTCCTATCAAGTCAGCATGTTGACACTTGCTGCGTTTTGTCAGTAGCCACCAATACGGTGGACCGACCAAGCAGCAGGGAGTGCAGAGTGGTAGCACGGCTCAGCGCCGAGGTCGCACGGCGTCGGATGATCAGCTATGGGATGGACCCGACCGTTCCATACCCCGGAACAGTCGACACCCCGTGGCCTGGCATCTGCCAAACGTGCAAGCAACCAGGCTCACCCACGTTGAGCAACGCCAAGCGCCAGGGCCCATGTGGGCCGTGCGGACGAGAAAAGATGAAGGAGGCCCTGCGCCTGCCTCTGGCCGACGTGGTGCGTGCCTTAGAGGCAAAGGGTGTCATCGTCGTCGGGGATTACGAGAACAATCGGGAGGGAATCGAGTGCATTTGCCTCAAGTGTGGAGCCCTCGTTCATCCAACGTACACGAACGCCATGCGTGAAGGGGTGGGATTATGTGATAAGCAGTGCAAACGCAACCGGATCGGTGACAGCAATTGGGGTGATGCCGAGCAAGCTGCCATCTTCGCCAAAGCCAATGACCTTATCCCCCTTGCTCCATACACGGGAGCGGACGACCCGTGGCCACTTCAATGTGGCAGATGCGGCCACACAGGAAAAAAGACGACCTACAGCGCCATAAAGAGGCTCGGTCACGTCTGCGAGCCATGCGGCCGCGCCCGGCAGGCTGATTCCCGTCGCCTGAGTGAGGTTGAGGCTATCGAAAGCATGCTGCAGGCAAAGCTCAGGCCGGATGTCCCCTACCCCGGCAGCACGGATCTCCACTGGCCGTGCACCTGCCTGGTGTGCCAGACGGAGATCCGCCCTGGACCGCGACTCAACGACGTCCGCAATGGTGGGCAGGGCGGATGCACGAGCTGTGCGGTCACCGGCTTCAAACAGACGGAGCCAGCGCACATTTATCTCGTCGTCAACAACAATATCCGATTCCTAAAATGGGGCAAAACCAACAAGCTGAATAATCGACTTCAGGAGCACGCGCGCCAGGGATTCGATAAGGAAAAGGGGCGATGGCCATTCAAAATCGGCTTGACTGCCTCTATTGTGGAGAATTCAATTAGGCAAGCCGTGCGCGCCCGCGGCGCAACGACTCAAGTCGACAGGGAACTCATGCCCTACAAGGGGCACACCGAGACTGCGAGCCTTGACGAAATTAGCATCACTGAGGTCCTGGCCATCATCGAGCGCTTGGTCTCCCCACAGGGCTATTCCGGTCCCTTCACCTCGGGAGCGCCCGAAGCGGACCCAGTCACACCGAGTGCCACGTAGTATCTGACTCTCTGTTGGGTGCACGTATACCGATCTGGCAGACATCGCGGCCACTACTCTTCATCCGATCCCATCGCAACTATCCGCCGCTCGCCCCCGGCTGACTGGCTGCCCATGCCGCTGCCGCCGCCCGGGCTAGGCTTCCACGCAGCCGGGTCGTCGGAACGGGGTCGGGACTACTGCGCCAGTCGCGGAAGTCCGGCTGCCGCCGGACCTGGGCCTTGACGGCCCTTTCCGCGCCTATCGATCACGATGGCTGGCCATGCCCCGACAAAGCCGAGTCAACTGAGCATCGGCCTCGTAAGAACCACTACACTGCTGGCCCTTCAACCCAGCAGCGGCATAGGGGACCTGGCCACCGCCGGGGTGGCTGGGGTGACCGGCCGATGGAGGCTTTACGCACCTTGCCACGTCGGGGCCCGCGTCGGGCAAGGACGGGGGGCCACTCGGCCACATTGCGGTCAGGCCCAAAAGCCCTGACCGAGTCGCAACAGCTTACGGCCCCCCGACCATGCCCGACCCCAACCCGGCAAGGACACCGCCCAAAGCCTCCCCCAACCGGCCACGCGCACCGGCTCCCCGCCCACCGGGGCCACTCAGGCCGACTCACGGCGCACGAACGCGGCCAGGCGCAGCAGTTCCTCCAGGCGCAGCCAGCCCGCCGCCACACCCTCCAGGCGCACCACCGGCCCGCCCTGGGCGTCGGTGTCGGCGATCGCTCGCAGCTGTGACCGCTGCACGCCACCGGCCGCCAGCAGCGCGTTCAGCTCATCCGCCGCATCGCGCGCGACCCGCCACCCGGCGGCGTAGTCCACGCCCGGCAGCCACACCCACGAGTCCGGATCGAGGCCCGCCGCCAACTCCGCACCGAAGTCGTCGTCCCCGTACAACAGTCCCTCAACTCCCCTGGTCAACAACCGAACCGGCCAACCGTGCGCACACATGCCGAGGAGCCCGATACCATCGGCACCGGGTTCCGACCCACCGGACCACCCCACGGTCCCGCCAAGGTCACGGGGTGGTCCGGTACGTCTTCAGTTGTCCCTGCTCAGGTCAGGGGCCCTACTTCGCAGCCTCGCTCTCGTCGGGGTCACGGCCGAAGATCCGCCGGAACAGCTCCGCTTCGTCCAGGCCGGCCAGCGGATCATCAGCCCCCATGCGCTCCTGCCAGATCTGCCGCGCCAACTGCGCGCGGGAGGTGTCGGCGTACTGGATCTCGGCGAACCACTCCCTTACGTCGCGGTAGGCCGCACGCCGGCTCGGGGAGACGGCCCGCACCGGCCACGAGAACTGGCCACGCAGGGACCACCACCACACGACCCGGCCCCACCAGGTCCGAGGGTCGTGCCGGATCACGGGCGCACCGCCGGATCCGCCGGGTACAGCTTGATGACGTACGGCGTGACCCCGACGAACGCGAGCGCCCGCACCTGGCCGTACATCGCGAGCCGGTGCCCAATCGAGGGCACCGCCTCCGGCCCGAACAGGTCGTCGAAGTACTTCCACTGCTCCGCGTCCAGCGGCAGCGCCCGCAGCGAACCGAGCAGCGCCGTCAGCGCGTCCGACAGCTGGGAGAACCGCGCGGGCTCAGTGACCCCCCGGACCTCCACCGCCACCGGGAACGGATACGGCGCACTCAACTGGGCGGTGTGCCCGGTTCCGGTCATGACCTCGCCTTCCTACGCGCACGGCGCTTGCACGCCGGAACGGTGAGCTTGCGCTCCATCACTTCCAGCTCCACCCGGACCCGCACCGACGGCTGGCGCGTCCGCCGCACTTCCTCGAAGAACACCGTCTTGCCGCCCCGCAGCGGCTCACCCGTGTCCAGCGCCCACCTCAGGTAGCTGATGATCGGCTCGATCGCCTCGCCCAGCGTCGCCGGCTGGTCGATGGGCAACGCGCGCTCCACCGCCTCCAGCAACCTGACCAGGGACTCCACGTACAGCAGCGCGCCCCGGGCGGTGGACAGCAGCTCCGCGTGCCCCATCTCCTCCAGCGGCACCCCGTCCTTGATCTTCTCGACGGCCCAGTACGCCTCATCCACCCGCCACTGCCCGAGGCTGAACGCCAGGTGCGGGAACCGGTCGGCCGGACGGGGCCCCGCCCCGGCGCCAGGCTCCGCGGGAAGGTCCGTCACGCCGCCACCTCCCCCGCGCGGCGCGGGTGCCACCTGTGGACACCCACCGCCTGACCGTTGACGACGATGAACCGCGCCAGCGCTTTCCGCAGCCCCGCACCGCAGTAGAAGCACCGCGTCCCCGTCACTCCGGACGCCCTCCCGAACCTCATCGCGCACCACCCTCCGGGCCCACGAGAGCCCAAACGATCTTCCCAATACCTTCCGGCCGGGGGCAGCAGCCCCACTCCGCGGACAACGCCTCCACCAGGCACAACCCACGCCCCGAGTTGTCATCCGGACCGGTCGACCGTCGGATCACCGGCTTCTCGCTGCTCGCGTCGTGTACCTCGATCCGAAGGTGGTCACAGACCAACTCGAACCGGATGGCGATACGCCGCCCCTTGGGCACGCGGGCGTGGACCACGGCGTTGGTCATCAGCTCTGACAGCACGAGCAGACCGCCGGACAGGAGCTCAGACGCTCCGGGAACGCCGATCAGGAAGTCCCGCAGCAGCAAGCGGGCCGTGTGCACCGACAGCCGATGGCGCGGAAGCGTCGCCTCGAACGCCGACATCCCAACGGCCAGCTGACCGGCCCCACTACCGACATGGGGTTCACCCGAGCTGATCACGCGCACCACCCTCCCGGTGCCCAATGGGAGGCCCGAACCTGGACGTTCCGGCCCTTGACACCAGACTGCCGAGAGGGAATGCGGACTTCGTACCCAAGCTGATTACCCAATGTGGGTAAACTCACAGGCAATCAACTTCCGTGCAGCAGCTTCGATCAACAGCGGGGGCAGAGGTGACCGAGGCGCGCGTACCGGACCGGCTCCCAGCGGTCCTGCTGTCCAACCCAGAGATGATCACCGCATGCCGAACACGTGACTTCGCCGCCGTGTTCCGACTGCTCAAACTGTCCGGGATCTACCCATCGCTCATTGCCCGTGCCTGTGACATGACGCCGAGTCGGGTCGGCGAGGTCATGGCAGGCAAGCGCAAAATCGAGAAGATCGATCTCGTCGAGCGCATCGCGGACGGACTGCACATCCCTGGCCGCATGCTCGGACTCGCTTCTCGGGCGTGGGAGCAGGAGGCGGCGCCAGCGCAGCCCCGACGCCACGCTCCGGCGCCGGCCATTCAGGGCCAGGGCCTCAACGCCCCGATCGACCCGGAGTTCTTCGTCAGCCATCTCCGCACGGTCATGCCTGGCCACTACAGGGCCGCCAACTTACTCGGCTCCCGCCACGCGCTCGACGCGGTGACCCGACACGTTGGACTGCTCGACCGTCTTCAGCAACACGCCGGCGGCCGTGTTCGAGACGAACTCCTGACGATCGGCGCCCGCACCGCCGAGTTCCTGGGCTGGCTGAACCAAGATCTCGGGGATTTCGACCAAGCTCTCTACTGGTCGGACCGCGCCATGGAATGGGCCCAAGAGAGCGGCGACGACGTCATGGCCGCTTACGTTCTCTTCCGGAAGAGCAACCAGGCCACCGCTCAGCGCAACGCTCAGAAGGCCGTCAGTCTCGCCCGAGCCGCCCAGCGATCGGCCGGGGCCACGCACCGTATCCGCGCCCTGGCCGCGCAGCAGGAGGCCCAGGGCCACGCCCTCATGAGCAACCCGCGCTTCGCCCAGGCCAAGTTCGACGAGGCTCACGAACTCGCCGCCGCGCCGGATGACTCACACGCAGACGACGCGCTTGATCTCGCATACTGCACGCCGACCTACATCGAGATGCAGCGGGCGAACTGCCTGATCGACTTCGGCGACCCGAGCACCGCCGTGGGCATGTTCGAGTCGGAACTCCGGTCGCTGCCGCCGATCTACCGCAACGACCAAGGCGTGTACCTCTCCCGACTGGCGCGCGCCTACGCAGTGTCCGGCGAGCCGGAACAGGCCGCTGCCGCAGCCGGCCGGGCCCTCTCGATCGCCATCGACACCGAATCCGCCCGAGCGATGTCCGAACTGTCCGCAGCGGGCAAGGCCCTTCAACGCTGGCACGCCGTACCCGAAGTAGCCACCTTCACCGGCCGCTTGACCCTGATGAGCACAACGCCTCCTCTCGACCGCTGACGACCTGATGAGAGAGGCTGAGCCCATGGACGCACTGATCACGGCCGCCACTTCCGCAGACGAACGCCGACGCGGCTCCAAGGTCGCCGTACTGCCAGTCGGCAGCTTCGAGCAGCACGGCGACCACTTGCCGCTCATCACGGACACGGTCGTGGCCAGCTTGATCGCCCAGCAGATCGCCGCCGACTACGACCTGTTCCTCCTGCCGCCCATCACGCTGTCCTGCTCCCACGAGCACGCGCACATGCCCGGCACCGTCAGCATCAGCGCCGCCACGCTCTACGCCGTGATCAACGACATCTGGAGGTCGCTCCAGGCATCCGGAGCCCCCGGCCTCCTGATCGTGAACGGCCACGGCGGCAACTACGTCCTCTCGAACGTCGTCCAGGAGGCCAACACCGACGGCCCGCGCGTAGCCCTCTTCCCCGTTCGGGAGGACTGGCACCAGGCCCGCGAAGCCGCCGCCCTGGAGAGCTCAGGCGCCGAGGACATGCACGGCGGCGAACTGGAGGTATCCCTGCTCCTGCACGGCGCTCCCCACCTCGTCCGCGACGGTATCGAGGGCGACGACCACGACGCCCCGGAGCGCCCCCACCTCCTCACCCTGGGCATGGCCGGCTACACCCGGAACGGCATCATCGGCCGCCCCTCGCTCGGTACAGCCGAGAAGGGCAAAGCCGTCCTTGAGAGCCTGTCCAAGTCAGCCGCCGCGCACCTGTCACTGTTCACGAAGCACCGTAGTAGCGCTACGACAGCTTGAACCGCGTTCGCACGGAATTCTAGAGGCGCTTGGCATCAGCTTTGTAAGGTCAAACCAAACAGCCCGTTGACCTATGCCAACGGGCTGTTATGGTGCAACTCAGGTCAGCCGGTGTTAATCGTCCAACCCTTGTCGTGGAGGATCTGGTAGATCGGGACATACATCATGGCGCTGAAGCACCAGGGCGCCCGGGATCCGCCATCGGAAACCGTCCGACCGTTGCAATTAACGGTGTTGTCCAGAGCGGTGAGCGAGCCGCGCGCGACAATCTTCCCGGCAGAATCGTAGGAGTAAACCGGAGCTCCACTGTCGCCGTTGACCGCGGCAATGTCATTGGGATCGGTCTGGTATGCGTGGTCGGCCACCGTACGCCAGACCATGTTGTTCCCTAGGAAGGAATAGTCGGTCTTATCAATCTTGATGCCACAGTGGGTTCCGCCATTGGCGCCCGACTGGCAGATCCAGTCACCGACGTTGTTGTGCCCCCACCCGGAAACGTATCGCGCATTGTCGTTCGACTGATTCCAGGGACCTTCATAGACAGCATTGCCTACGGCGTTCCCGGTGTTGATGCCTTCGATGTCGTCGACATCAAGCCGGTCCTGCTGCTCCGTCGATCCGACGAAATTTCCGTTGTACCAGTTGTGGAACGTGCCGTCACCGCAGTGATAAGCCGTGGTGAGGAGCGGCGTACCGTCAGAACGGGTAACACCGAATCCGCTAGAGCAGATGGTGCCACCGGGAGTCTGGAGCCCGTCCCCACCCCACCAGGGAGACGAGTCCTCTCCTCGGGTGGCATCGGTGGCGATCGGCGCGTAGTTCGCCAGCGTTTCAACGCCGGTAAGGCTGTCGGTGGCAGCCTTGACCTCGCGGGTCTTGGCATCACGCTTCACATCGCTCACCGGGGGCTGCCCCGAGAGAGTGAAGGCGCTGGCGCGATTGGCGACTGGCTCTTCGTCGTAGCCGACAACCAGGCCGCTGCCGTCAACCGCCGGCGCGATGCTCGTGATACGGGTCGGGGCCGCGGTGACACTGGATGCCAGCTGCTGGGGCTTCCCGTTCTTCAGCAGCTTGGCGCGCGCCTGATGCAGCTCGGCCTTGGTGTACTTCGCCGGAATGACCTCAGCCGTCACACCTGCGGGCAGGTTGTTCAGGACTCCCTGCACCGAATTCGGAACGGTGCCCTTCCAGTGGACTCGGATGTGGTTCGTGGCCGGGTCTACCTCAACCTCTGAGAATCCCGGTATCTTCTCCCGGTCAACAGAGGAAAGCCCGCCGGTCATCTGGTCTACGACCTTGTCCAGGACCTGCTGCTTCTTCATCAGCTCAATGACCTGCGGGCTGGCCGCAGGTGTGCCGACGACAGGCTTCTTGTCCTTACCCGAGCCTGCCGCACTCGCGGATGCGGCGAAGGCGGGTACAGCGATCGACACTGACAGCGCAACGGCTGCAGCCAATCCTACTCTGCCTCGCACCTTAAAGTTTCGAGGACTCATTCTTCCCCCCAGTAGCCGTCTTCCCTGCTCAATCTTGCAGCAGGCGACCGCATCCTAACGGATTGAAGCTGCAGTCTGCATGCCATATATTTGCCACAGAACTTCACATACTCCACACGCTGGGTCCATTTTTTAGATATCAGGAAAATGTCTAGTTTGAGGCGTTTGATCTGATATTCCCGACTGCGGCAGTGCATTGAGGGATTCAGGGTCCGTTAGTAGGCACCCCGATGACTCGCTTGACGTGGTGAGCGTCGGCCCGACAGCATTGCGGTTGATCTATGAGGAGGCGCCTTGAGGCGAGCTAACTGGATGCCGCGCCTATCGAGGCGCACACGCTTCATCGTCATAGCCGTACTGGCAGTCGTGGGCTTCGAGTTGGCCCTTGAAACGTGGTGGCTGCCCGCGAAGTGGCACACCTACGATGCCGCGGCGACGGGTCGAATGCTGGTGAGCGCGGACGGCCAGACGATCACGTTGGCCGTTGAATGGCAGTGCGAGCAGGAACCAGACCTCGTAACGCGCCAGAGCAACGACCGGGTCGAGATTCTGCTGCACCGCAAGGGCTTCAAGGGACCGACGTATCAGTGCCCCGAAGGCGGCTCTTCTCGGATCAGCACCCACCTCAGTGCACCCCTGGCATCACGGCCACTGATAGACGCGGTAACGAACCAGCCCGTTGCGTACCTCGACGGCCAAGAGCTGGCAAAGCCGACCTACCTGCCCCCCGGCTACGACCATCCCGACACGGACCCCGTGCCCTACCTCCCTGGTCTGGCCCAGCCCCCCGCCGGCGTGCCCACCTGGACCACTGGATACCAGCACGGGACAGGAGCGCAAGCAGGCTCCCGTCTGCTCATCACCCAAACCCGAGGGGACGAGACCTCAGGCCAGGGACAGGCGCAGGCCACAGTTGGCGGGCACCCTGCCACATACGTCAGCGGCTCACCGACCTCTGGGCCGCGTTCGATCATTTGGTCGGACGGAACCTATACCTACACCGTCTCCAGCGGTCGGCCAGCGTCGCTCTCCGATGAGGAGCTGCTACGAGTGGCCGAGGGCCTGCACCACTCGTGAGTCAGCGCGGTGGCCGAGCTGAAACCCACCGACCGCCGACAGCAAGGTCGACCCGATCAGCACCGCGCACGCTTGTCAGGACGAGGACCATGGCCAGCGCATACCGCACTCCACGCGAATCACGGGAGTCCGGTACCTGGGTCAGCCGCTCTAGCGGGCAAGGCACTTCCTAGCAGCCGCCCCAGGCTGCTAGGGGCGGCCGGAATCGGGGGTGATGCCTCGGCAGGCTGGAGTCTCCCTCAGGTCACGCGGCGCAGAGAACTCCATGATCTTGGAAGCCGTGCCCACCTTTTACTCATGTTGCTTCGCGCCCGCTTACGATCACCAACCGTCGCCGATAAAGTAAGGCTGGATCGATGCCCCGCACCCCAACGCCGATACGCTTGACCGCTGGCACCCTGGCCTTGACCGCTCTGCTGGCATGCGCAGCCTGTGCTGGACAGACCAATGTCACGCCGTCCGCTCCTGTGCCGACGAGTGCCGCCCCGTCTGCCGTCGCCGTAAGCCCTACGCCGAGCGTCACCGTAAGCTCTACGCCGAGCTCAGGCCGACCGGACCAGCAGCAGCTGGACACGGCCGCGGACGCGGTCTCACACCTCAGTAGCTCCTACCAGGATGTCTTCACAGGCCTGGTGGTGGATGTTCCGGATGGTTGCGTCATCGTCTACCGGAAGCCGGGCGGTGGCAGCTTCGACGCCGCCCTCGCTCACCTGGGTCTGAGCGTGCGTATCGACCTGCGCGATGCTCCGCGCTCGATCAGCGAGCTGGCCGCCACCCGCACCCAGGTCACGGCACTGATAGGGCACACGAGCGACTACAGCATCGTCATGGTGGGCGACGGCTCGGAGGTGAGCTTCGCCCACGGCGTGGTGGAGGTCGGCGTCAGCGGAAATCTGTCCAGCGCCCAGGCAGACCTGCGTAGCCGCTTCGGCGACCGGGTCACTGTCTCAGCCGCCCAACCGCCCGCCGGCTGAGCGGACTCTCCGCCCCCCATGCTCGACTCATGATCACAAACCGGACGCCGTCCGACTAGGCCGAAGCCCTGACCGCCCCCTGGCTCCTACCAGGGGGCGGCGTGCTATCCGAGTCCAGTCGTCACGTCGATCACCCGCATGTCGCCCATGCTGGCTAGCTCCGACGGGCAGCAGAGTTGACGACGATCGCGCACTGCCAGGCCGTGAGGGGCTCATACCCACTCGATCGAGGACTCGATGCCCGGGGCACTCCGGGCGGCGGGCAGAGGGGTTCTCTGGCCGCCTTGCCGGGCCTTCCTGGAGTGGGCGGGCCCGTCCGGGGCGCGCATCATGCCGAGCGCGCCCAGGACGAGCTCCCGCTCACCCTCCGGAAGGCTGTGAAGTAAGTCACACAGCTCGTCCACCGTGTCACCCATGCTGCGGGCTATTTCTGCTGCTCAGCGGCGTTGACGACCGTCAGCGGGAGCAGCTTCTTGCCCGTCGGGCCGATTTGTATAGCCGTCTGCATCTGGGGGCACACGCCGCAGTCGAAGCACGGGGTCCAGCGGCAGTCGTCGACCTCGACCTCCTCCAGGGCGTCCTGCCAGTCCTCCCACAGCCAGTCCTTGTCGAGGCCGCTGTCCAGGTGGTCCCAGGGCAGCACCTCCTCGTAGGTCCGCTCGCGGGTGGTGTACCAGTCGACGTCGACGCCGGTGCCGGCCAGGCCCTTCTCGGCGCAGGCGATCCAGCGGTCGTAGGAGAAGTGCTCGCGCCAGCCGTCGAAGCGGCCGCCGTCCTCGTAGACCGCACGGATGACGCCGCCGACCCGGCGGTCGCCGCGGGAGAGCAGGCCCTCGATGATGCCCGGCTTGCCGTCGTGGTAGCGGTAGCCGATGTTCTTGCCGTACTTGCGGTCACCGCGGATCGAGTCGCGCAGCTTGGCCAGGCGGGCGTCGGTGTCCTCGGCGGACAGCTGCGGGGCCCACTGGAACGGGGTGTGCGGCTTGGGCACGAACCCGCCGATGGAGACGGTGCAGCGGATGTCGTTCTGGCCGGTGACCTCGCGGCCCTTCTGGATGACGTTCTTCGCCATCTCGCCGATCTGGAGCACGTCCTCGTCGGTCTCGGTGGGCAGGCCGCACATGAAGTACAGCTTCACCTGGCGCCACCCGTTGCCGTAGGCGGTGGCGACGGTGCGGATCAGGTCCTCCTCCGACACCATCTTGTTGATCACCTTGCGCATGCGCTCGCTGCCGCCCTCGGGGGCGAAGGTGAGGCCCGAACGGCGACCGTTGCGGGACAGCTCGTTGGCGAGGTCGATGTTGAAGGCGTCGACGCGGGTGGACGGCAGCGACAGGCCGATCTTGTCGTCGGTGTAGCGGTCGGCCAGGCCCTTGGCGATGTCGCCGATCTCGGTGTGGTCGGCGCTGGACAGCGACAGCAGGCCGACCTCCTCGAAGCCGGTCGCCTTGAGCCCGCGCTCGACCATCTCGCCGATGCCGGTGATGCTTCGCTCCCGCACGGGGCGCGTGATCATGCCGGCCTGGCAGAAGCGGCAGCCGCGGGTGCAGCCGCGGAAGATCTCCACGGACATCCGCTCGTGGACGGTCTCGGCGAGCGGGACGAGCGGCTGCTTCGGGTAGGGCCACTCGTCGAGGTCCATCACGGTGTGCTTGGACACCCGCCACGGCACGCCCGGGGCGTTCGGCACGACGCGGCCGATCCGGCCGTCGGCCAGGTACTCCACGTCGTAGAACCGCGGCACGTAGACCGCACCGGTGCGGGCCAGGCGCAGCAGCACCTCGTCGCGCCCGCCGGGGCGGCCCTCGGCCTTCCAGGCGCGCACGATGTCGGTGATGTCGAGCACGGCCTGCTCGCCGTCGCCGACGACCGCGCAGTCGATGAAGTCCGCGATCGGCTCGGGGTTGAAGGCCGCGTGGCCGCCCGCCAGGACGATCGGGTCCTCGTCGGTGCGGTCCCTGGACTCCAGCGGGATGCCGGCCAGGTCGAGCGCGGTCAGCATGTTGGTGTAGCCGAGCTCGGTGGAGAACGACAGCCCGAAGACGTCGAAGGCCTTGACCGGGCGGTGCGCGTCCACGGTGAACTGCGGGACCCGGTGCTCGCGCATCAGCGCCTCGAGGTCGGGCCACACGCTGTAGGTGCGCTCGGCGAGCACGCCCTCGCGCTCGTTGAGCACCTCGTAGAGGATCATGACGCCCTGGTTGGGCAGGCCGACCTCGTAGGCGTCGGGGTACATCAGCGCCCAGCGGACGTCGCAGGCGTCCCAGTCCTTGACGGTCGAGTTCAGCTCGCCGCCGACGTACTGGATCGGCTTCTGGACGTGCGGGAGGAGGGCCTCCAGGCGTGGGAAGACCGATTCGACAGTCATGTACTAGGAACCCTTACGACGTGATTCGGTGCCGCGCGCATCGACAGGCGACGGCTGGGAGGGGTGACCCTCAAGGGTAGCCCAATCCGGGGAACGGCCTTCCGGCCGCACACCGCGCCCCGCTCCCGCCCCGCTCCCGCGCCGGAGCCCCGCCCGCGCTCCGGCGCGACCCTCCCCGCGGGCGCCCGCCCCCGGCACGCGCAGTGCGCGCCCGCCGGCCCGCGCCGTCCGCCGTTGACATGTCCGGAGCGCCCGTGCGGTACTGACAGGGCGCCGTCAGAGACCTCTGCACCCCTTCCGGACAGGGGAGTTGGGCCGTACGCTCAGGCCCTCGCCGACTCCCTCACCCCGGCGACCCGTTCCCGGCCCGCAGCGCCCCCGTTCCCGGCTGCGCAGGCCGCGTCCGGCGGTGCGGCCCGCTCCCCGGCGGCCCGGCGACCGGGGCCCGCGGGTGCACCGGAAGGACGCCCAAGGAGAACCATGACCGACACCGACCGGCGGATCCGTCCCTCCCGGCCCCTCGACACCCGGCCGGCCCGCTACCCCACCGCGGCACAGACGGAGGCCGCGGCACGGCGGCTCGCGCTGCGCCACCCCGAGCGGTGCCGGCTGCGCGAGGCGGGCCGCTCCCGGGCCGGGCGCCCGCTGCTGCTGCTCTCCGTCGACCGGGGGCCGCGCGCGGTCCTGGTAGTCGGCGGGCCGCACCCGAACGAGCCGGTGGGGACGGCCAGCGCGCTGCGGCTGGCCGGGCTGCTGCTGGACCGCCCGGCCCGGCCGGGCGTCTCCTGGCACCTGCTGCTCTGCCTGGACCCGGACGGCGCCGCGCTCAACGCGGGCTGGCTGGACGGCCCGCTCACCATGGACCGGCACTACGAGCACTTCTTCCGCCCCTCCTTCACCGAGCAGCCCGAACTGCTGCCGGCCCCCGGCTCCGGCCTCCCGCCGATGCCGGAGAGCCTGGTGCTGACCGGCCTGATCGACGAGCTGCGCCCGTTCCTGCAGTGCTCGCTGCACGGCGTGGACTTCGGTGGTGCCTTCGTCCAACTGACGGCTCCGGTGCCGGGGTTGCCCGAGCAGTTCGCCTGCTCGGTGCGCCGCGCGGGCATCCCGCCGGACGTCGACTCCTTCGACGCGATCGGCTGGGCCAGCCCCTCGCCGGGCACCTACCTGATGCCCTCGGCCGACGGCGCCGACCGATCCAGGGCGCTGCCGGACCGCCCGGAGCTGTCCACCTGGTCCTACGCCGGGCGCCACGGCGGGGTGACGGCCGTGCTGGAGGTGCCGATGTGGGCCGTCGAGGCGGTCGCCGACGGCCGACCGCACCCGGCGGTGGAGCGGACGGTCGGCGACGCGGCCCGCACGCTGCGCGAGCGCGCCGAGGAGCTGTCCGGCCTGCTGGCGCTGGTGCCCCCGCACGCCCGGGCGGCGCACGGCGAGCTGGTGCGCGCGGCGGAGTTCACCCTGGAGGTCTGCCCGGCGGTGGCGGACGAGTGGGTGGCGCGCTGGTGCGCGGAGCCGCTCACGGTGTCCCGGGTGACGGCGGCCGGGATCGTGGCGGCCCGGATCCCGCTGCGGGTGGCGTCGATGCTGCTGCGGTTGCTGGCGGACACCGGCGGTCCGGCGGTGGAGGCGGCCCGGGTCCGCGCCGGGGCGGTGGCCGCCGAGAGCCTGGACCGGCTGCGGGCCGGGTTCGGCGCGCAGTGGGTGCCGGTGCGCACACAGGTCGCCCACCAGACCAGGACGGTGCTGGCGGCCGCCGACTGCCTGCTCTGACCGCGCCCGCCCTGCCGCCAGCCCCCGTCGGGGCGCACGACCGGGCGGGAACGCCGAGGGCCGGCCCGGGAGGACTCCCGGACCGGCCCCGGTGAACGGGCCGGCCGCGCCGGCGGGCCGACGTGCCGGTCAGGCCGCTATCGGCCGCTGGCTGCGCACCGCCTGCAACAGCCCGACCGCGAGCCAGACCGCGAACATCGACGACCCGCCGTAGGAGACGAAGGGCAGCGGGATGCCGGCCACCGGCATGATGCCCAGGCACATCCCGATGTTCTCGAAGGCCTGGAAGGAGAACCAGGCGATGATCCCGGCCGCCACGATCGTCCCGTACAGGTCGGTCGCCTGGCGGGCGATCCGGCAGGCCCGCCACAGCACCACGCCGACCAGCACGATGATCGCCAGCGCGCCGACGAAGCCGAGCTCCTCGCCGGCCACCGTGAACACGAAGTCGGTCTGCTGCTCCGGGACGAACTGCCCGGTGGTCTGCGTCCCGTGGAAGAGCCCCTTGCCGGTCAGGCCGCCCGAGCCGATCGCGATCCTTGCCTGCGCGGTGTTGTAGCCCACGCCGGACGGGTCCAGCTGCGGGTTGGCGAAGGCGGCGAAGCGGTCGATCTGGTACTTGCTGAGCACGCCGAGCTTCCAGATGGCCACGCAGCCGCCCGCGCCGGCCAGGAGCAGCCCGAGCACCCAGCGGTTGGCGGCGCCCGAGCCGAGCAGGATGCCCAGCACGATCGCGGCCATCACCATCACCGAGCCGGCGTCCGGCATCAGCAGCACTATGCACATCGGCAGGCAGGCCCAGACCAGGCCGCGGAACACCGCCCGGTGCGAGGGGTACTCCCGCTCCCCGGCGTCCACCTGGTCCGACAGCACGACCGCCATCGCGAGCACGATCGCCAGCTTCGCGAACTCGGCGGGCTGGATCGAGAAGCCGCCGCCCAGCTGGATCCAGGAGTGCGCTCCGTTGATGGTCGAGCCGAGCGGGCTGAGCGTGGCGAGCAGCATGAGGATCACGCCGACGTACAGGAACGGCACCAGCGTGCGGAAGCGCCGACTCCCTATGCCTATCACCACCGCGCACAGGACCAGCCCGACCACCAGGTTGGTGAGGTGCCGGTACAGGAAGTACTGCGGGTCGCCGTGGGTGAGCGAGTCGCGTCCGCGGGTGGCGGACCAGACCAGCAGCGAGCTGCCGAGCGAGAGGGCCAGCGCGGCCAGCAGCAGTATCCAGTCCAGCCGCCAGAGCGGGGAGTCCTTGGCGAGGGCCTTGGAGACCCCGCTGCGCTGCGGGGCCAGCCGCAGCTGCCGGTACGAGCCGTAGGAGGTCATGCCCGCCCCCTTCCCGGGCCGCGGTTCGGTTCGAGTGCGGCGCCGGCCGCGGTGCCGAGGACGGGCCGGTCGGCCGGCTGCGGCGGGTCGAGGAAGGCCGGGGCCGCGGCCGGCAGGTCCTGCACGGCCGACAGGGTCAGCGGCGCGGGAGCGGCCTGCGCGGCGCCCGGCAGGGCCGGGTCGGCGGCGGTGCCGCGCGCGGGGTCGGCGGTGACGGTGTACGCGGCGGGCTTGATGACGGCGGTGCCGTCCGGGTTGAACTTCGGCAGCTCGGTCTGCGGCGCGGGCAGCAGCGCCTTGCCGTTGTCGATGTTGCCCTTGTCGTCGACGCCGTAGAGGGCCTGGTAGATCCGTCGGATCGCGTCACCCGAGCCGCCGGAGCCCGTGCCGCCCTGGCTTATCGTCATGACGACCGCGTAGTCCTTGCTGTACGTGGTCAGCCAGGAGGTGGTCTGCTTGCCCTCGACCTCGGCGGTGCCGGTCTTGGCGTGCAGCTCGATCTTGTTCTGCGGCCAGCCGGCCCCGGCGAACTTCCAGGCCGCGGTGCCGCTGGTGATGACGCCCGCGGTGGCCTGGTCGATGTAGCTCAGCAGCTTCTGGTCGCCGGGGAACTTGGCGTCCTCGTGCGGGGCGATCTCGCGGACGAGATCCCCGCTCGGGCTTATCACGGCCTTGGCGACGGTCGGCCGGTAGAAGGTGCCGCCGTTGGCCAGCGCCGAGTAGATCCGGGCCATCTGGACCGGGGTGACGAGCGTGTCGCCCTGGCCGATCGCGAAGTTGACGGCGTCACCGGCGCGCATCTGGTAGCCGTCGACGCAGTTCTCCCGGGCGATCTGGTCGGAGAAGCTGGTGCCGCCCTTCTCCGCCTGCTTGCACCAGGCGTCCTTGTTGTTGTCGAAGAAGGACTGCTTCCACTGCCGGTCCGGCACCCGTCCGGTGACCTCGCTGGGCAGGTCGATGCCGGTCTTGGCGCCGAGGCCGAACTGGTGGGCGGTCTTGAAGAACCAGTCGCCCGGGTCCTTCTTCGGCTTGATGCCGCCGTCCTTCATCCACTGGTCGTAGGCGAGGCCGTAGAAGACGGTGTCGCAGGAGACCTCCAGGGCCTTCTCCAGGGAGATCGCGCCGAAGTTCTCGCTCTCGAAGTTCTTGAACTCGCGGCCGCCGATGGTCATGCTCTTCGGGCAGTCGTACCGGCCGTCGAGCGAGTAGCCGGCCTGCACGGCGGCGGTGGTGGAGATGACCTTGAAGGTCGAGCCGGGGGCGGACTGACCCTGTATGGCCCGGTTCAGCAGCGGGAAGTTGGAGTCCTTGCTGGTCAGCGACTGGTAGTCCTTGCCGGTGATGCCGCCGACCCAGAGGTTGGGGTCGTAGGTCGGTGCGCTGGCCATCGCGACGATCCGCCCGGTGTGCACGTCCATCACGACGGCGGCGCCGGAGTCGGCCTCGTAGTTGCGGTTGGTGACCTTGTCGAAGGTCTTCCGGGCGTCGGCCATCGCCTGGGCCAGGTTGTCCTCGACCACCTTCTGCACCCGGGCGTCGATGCTGGTGACCAGGTTGTTGCCGGTCTGCGGGGCCGCGGTGCCGGCGGTGCCGATGACCCGGCCGAGGTTGTCCACCTCGAGCTGGGTGATGCCGGCGGTGCCGCGCAGGTCGCGGTCGTAGACCGACTCCAGGCCGGCCCGGCCGATCTGGTCGGCCGGCAGGTAGCGGTCCAGGCCGGTCTTGTCGGCGGTCTTGCTGACCTCCTCGTCGGTGACCGGCGAGAGGTAGCCCAGCACCTGGGCCATGTTGGCGCCCTCGGCACCGGTGTAGCGGCGCACGGCGGTGGGCTGCGCGGTGATCCCGGGGAAGTCCTCGCGGCGCTCCATTATCTGCATCGCCTGCTGGGTGGTCGCCTCCTTGGTGACCGGGATCGGCTGGTAGGGCGAGCCGTTCCAGCAGGGCTGCGGGGTCTTGGCGTCGCAGAGCCGGACCTTCTCCTGCACGTCCTTGGCGGGCATGCCCAGCACCTCGGCGAGCCGGGTGAGCACGGCCTTGCCGCCGTCCTTCTGCTGCAGCAGCGAGGTGCGGCTGACGGAGACCACCAGCCGGGTCTCGTTGCCGGCCAGGATCCGCCCGGAGGCGTCCAGGATCTCGCCGCGGACGGCCGGTTCGACGACCTCGCGGATGTGGTTGCCGGTCGCCTTGGCGGTGTAGACGCTGGCGTTGCGGATCTGCAGGTACCAGAGCCGTCCGCCGAGGGTGGCGAGCAGCGACAGCACCAGGATCTGCAGCACCACCAGACGGATCGTCACCCGCCGGGTACGGCCGGTCTCGGGGATGTTGCTCACGTCTCGTGCGCTCCTGGGTGCGGGAAGTCGGGAGGTCGGGGGCCGGGGCGGGGCCGGTTACGGGCGCTTGGCGAAGCCGGGCACGCGGCGCTTCTTGTAGGACGGGCCGGTCGAGACCTCGCGCGTGGTGCGGTAGCGGGCCAGCGTGCCCAGGCCGGGGCCGCCCTCGTCGTCGCCGCTGGCGGCGGTCACCGGGTCGCGCCCGAAGCGGCGGCCGACGAGCATGACCAGCGGCACCACGAAGGGCGCCAGCAGCAGGTCGTACAGCAGGGCGCTGATCACCAGGCCGCCGAGGCCGACGTGCCGGGCGGCGGTGTCGCCGACGAGGGCGCCGACCATCGCGTAGAGCAGGGTGGAGGCGACCGCCGCGGCGGCCACCACCAGCAGCGCGCTGGAGACGGACCGCTGGCGGCCGTGCTCCGGGCGCAGCAGCCCGGCGGCGTAGCCCATCAGGCAGAGCACCAGGGCGTAGCGGCCGATCGCGTGGTCGGAGGGCGGGGCGAGGTCGGCCAGCAGGCCGGCCGAGAAGCCGACCAGGCAGCCGCCGGACGGCCCGTAGACCATGGCGAGGCCGACCACGACGAGCAGCAGTATGTCCGGGGTGGCCCCCGGCAGCTGGAGCCGCCCGAAGACGCTGACCTGCAGGATCAGGCCGAGCAGGATCAGGACGGCGGAGACGGGGATGCGGGCGAGGCGCATGGCTCAGTTCCCCCCAGTGGGCTTGGCGGGCGGGGCGGCGGAGGCGGCCGGGGCCTGTCCCTGGGCGGGTGCGGCGGCCGGGCTCTGGGCCTGGGCCGGCGGCAGGACGCCGTCGCGCGGGTCGGTGCGCGGCGGTACGACCACCACGCCGACCAGGTCCAGCCGGGTGAACTGGACGAAGGGCTCGACCATGATGGTCTTGGTCAGCTGGCCCGGGGTGGCCTCGACTTCGACCACCTTGCCGACCGGCACGCCGGGCACGAAGGGGCGGCCGCTCTGCGAGCCGAAGGTGACCAGCCGGTCGCCGTTCTTGACCTGGGCCTTGCCGTTGAGCAGCGAGACCTTCATCGGGCTGGTGCCGCCGCCGGAGGCGAAGCCGATCTCGCCGCTGCCCTCCAGCCGGGTGCCGGCCGAGAAGCCGGGGTCGGAGGCGAGCAGCACGGTGGCGGTGGTCGGGGCGACGGTGGTGATCCGGCCGACCAGGCCCTGTCCGTTGATGACGGTCATGTCGCGGGCGAGTCCGTCGTCGCTGCCGGCGTCGATGGTGATGGTCCAGGAGAAGCCCTGGGCCGGGCCGATCGCGATGACCTGGGCGGCCTTGACGGTGTAGCCGCCGGTACCGGCGGTGCGCAGCAGGTCGTCGAGCTGCTTGGTGCGCCCGGTGGCCATGTCGGAGGAGGCCAGCTTCTGCCGCAGTTCGGTGTTCTCGCGGGCGAGCTGGTCGGTGCGGCCGCTGTCGGTGGCGGCGTCGCGGAAGGCGCGGACGGTGTCGGCGACGGGGTCGACGACGGTGGCGGCGCCCCGTTCGACCGGGCCGAGGACGCTGGCGGCGGCGTGCCGGGCGCCGCCGAGCGGGGAGTCCTCACCGCCCTTGATGTCCACGGTGATGAGTGCGAAGGCGACCGCCACCAGCAGGATGAGCAGCAGCCGGCTCTCTCGTGTGTCCCTCACGGTGCTGGTACTGCCCCTTCGTACCTGGCCGGCCGCCCGGGCTGTGGGGCTCGGGCGGCGGCCCGTTCAGTTGAGTGTCGGATGTCTCGTCGGTGCTAACGGCGCGGCTGGGCGTCCAGTACCTGCTGGAGCGCCTCGAACTCCTCGACGCACTTGCCGGAGCCGAGCGCGACGGAGTCGAGCGGGTTCTCGGCGATGTGGATCGGCATGCCGGTCTCGCGGCGCAGCCGCTCGTCGAGGCCGCGCAGCAGGGCGCCGCCGCCGGTGAGCACGATGCCGCGGTCCATGACGTCGCCGGCCAGCTCGGGCGGGCACTGGTCGAGGGTGGTCTTCACCGCGTCGATGATCGAGTTGACCGGTTCGTCGATGGCCTCGCGGACCTCGGCGGCGGAGATGACCACGGTCTTGGGCAGGCCGCTGACGAGGTCGCGGCCGCGGATCTCGGCGTGCTCGTCCTTCTCGCCCTCCAGGCCGAAGGCGCTGCCGATGCTCATCTTGATCTGCTCGGCGCTGCGCTCGCCGAGGAGCAGCGAGTACTCCTTCTTGATGTGCTGGACGATCGCGTTGTCCAGTTCGTCGCCGGCGACCCGGATGGACTGGGCGGTGACGATGCCGCCGAGGGAGATGACGGCGACCTCGGTGGTGCCGCCGCCGATGTCGACGACCATGTTGCCGGTGGCCTCGTGGACGGGCAGGCCTGCGCCGATGGCGGCGGCCATCGGTTCCTCGATGATGTGGACCTGGCGGGCGCCGGCCTGGGAGGAGGCCTCGATGACGGCGCGGCGCTCGACGCCGGTGATGCCGGAGGGGACGCAGACCACGACCCGCGGGCGGGCGAGGTAGCGGCGGCGGTGGATCTTGAG
Source organism: Kitasatospora sp. NPDC051702 (assembly GCF_040681575.1). Taxonomy (NCBI): domain Bacteria; kingdom Bacillati; phylum Actinomycetota; class Actinomycetes; order Kitasatosporales; family Streptomycetaceae; genus Kitasatospora; species Kitasatospora sp. NPDC051702. The sequence continues at coordinate 66,974 of NZ_JBFAZB010000020.1, read as the reverse complement.
GATGAAGTAGCGGAGCATCCGCTCGGTGATCTCGAAGTCGGCGATCACGCCGTCCTTGAGCGGGCGGATGGCGACGATGTTGCCCGGGGTGCGGCCGATCATCTTCTTGGCCTCGGCGCCGACCGCGAGGATGCCGCCGGTGTTGGTGTTCACCGCGACGACGGACGGCTCGTTGAGGACGATCCCCTTGCCCCGGACGTACACCAGCGTGTTGGCAGTTCCAAGGTCGATCGCCAAGTCGCGGCCGATGAACGACAGGTTGCTCGCCATGGGGTGAGGTGCCTTCCCGGGCTCGGAGTTCATGGGGGGTGGACGAGAGCGCGCGCCCGCACGGGGGCGGAGACCAGCTGAGCTGCCTTACCGGGCCCTTGAGTCGCGTCCATCGTAGTCACGCCGCGCGGTACGGACGTCGACGTGGGGCATACCGTCCATTGTCCGGAGCGTGATCGCTTCTCCGAGCATTGGGACGCCGTGTCGGCGCCCCTGGTTGCTTATTTCACGATAAGAATGCCCCGGCCGGGCCAATGGTCCCGACCGGGGCAGCCCCGAGGTCCCCGGGCGTGTCGCCCGGACCGGCTCAGGCGTGGGCCGGGAAGAAGATCTTGATCTCGCGCTCGGCCGACTCCGGGGAGTCCGAGGCGTGGATCAGGTTCTCGCGGGTGATCGTCGCGTAGTCGCCGCGGATGGTACCGGCGCCGGCCTCCAGCGGGTTGGTCGCACCGGCCAGCATCCGGATGCCCTTCACGACCTCCTCGCCCTCGACGATCAGGGCGATCGACGGGCCGGAGGTCATGAACTCCAGCAGCGGCTCGTAGAACGGGCGCCCGACGTGCTCCTCGTAGTGCTGCTCCAGCGTCGCCCGGTCGAAGGTGCGCAGCTCGGCCGCGGTGAGCCGCCAGCCGGCCTTGCGCTCGATGCGGCTGATGATCTCGCCGGCCAGGCCGCGGCGGACGGCGTCGGGCTTGAGCAGGACCAGAGTGCGCTGGGACACGGTGCGTCTCCTGGGGATTCGGTTCGGCGGAAGTCGGTTCGACGAGCGGGGGCCGACACGCCAGAGGTTACCTTGCGTGAGCGGCGGGTCCGCCCGCTGGTCCGGACCTTCAGACGCCGGCGACGGCCGCCTCCGCGGCCGCGCGGGCGGCCTTGAACGCGTCCACCTTGCGGCCGTAGTGCACCGAGCACCACCACAGGCCGGCGAAGACCAGGCCGAGCACGAACATCGTCGGCAGGACGAGGCCGCTGGCGACCAGTCCGATCTGGAGCGCCCAGCCGATCTGGACCGCACCGGGCCGGTTGATCATGCCGCAGAGCAGCACGCACAGCGCCATCGCGATGCCGCTGACGATCCACACGGTGGCGGTGGAGACGTCGGAGAGCTGCATCGCGACCAGCGCGGCGAACATGATCAGCAGCGCCTCGCCGATCAGCGTCGAGGAACAGAGCGTCCTCATGTCACTTCCTCCCGAGCAGCAGGCGGGCCTCGCCCACCGTGATGACCGAACCGGTGACCAGCACCCCGGCACCGCCGAGGTCGCCCTCCTCCTCGGCGAGGGTGACGGCGGCGGCGATGGCGTCGTCGAGCCGCGGCTCGACCTGGACGCGGTCCTCGCCGAAGACCTCGACGGCGAGGGCGGCCAGCGCGTCGACGTCCATCGCGCGGTGGGTGGAGTTCTGGGTGATGACGACCTCGGCGAGGATCGGCTCGAAGGCCTCCAGCACGCCGGCCACGTCCTTGTCGCCGGAGGTGCCGATCACGCCGACGAGCCGGGTGAAGCCGAAGGACTCGCCGAGGGCGGCGACGGTGGCGCGGGCGCCGTGCGGGTTGTGCGCGGCGTCCAGGATGATCGTGGGGCTGCGCCGGACGACCTCCAGGCGGCCCGGCGAGGAGACGCCGGAGAAGCCCTGGCGGATCTTGTCGGGGTCGAGCTGCCCGCCGCGGGCGCCGCCGACGCCGAAGAAGGCCTCGACCGCCGCCAGCGCCAGCGCCGCGTTGTGCGCCTGGTGCTCGCCGTGCAGCGGGATGAAGACGTCCTCGTACTCCTCGCCGCCGAGCCCACGCAGCGTCACCAGCTGCCCGCCGATGGCGAGCTCACGGCGGATCACGCCGAACTCCATGCCCTCGCGGGCGACGGTGGCGTCCACCTCGACGGCGCGCCGCAGGATGTTCTGGGCGGCGTCCAGCTGCTGCTGGGCGACGACGGCGACGGCCCCCGACTTGATGATCCCGGACTTCTCGACCGCGATCTCGCCGGTGGTCCCGCCGAGCTTGTCGGTGTGGTCCAGCCCGATCGGGGTGATCACGGCGACGGCGGAGTCGATGACGTTGGTGGCGTCCCAGGAGCCGCCCATGCCGACCTCGACCACGGCGACGTCCACCGGGGCGTCGGCGAAGGCGGCGTAGGCCATGCCGGTCAGCACCTCGAAGAAGGACATCGGCACGGGCTGCTGGGCGTCGACCATCTGCACGTAGGGCTCGATGTCGCGGTAGACCTCGACGAAACGCTCGGGGGTGATCGGGGCGCCGTCGAGACTGATCCGCTCGGTGACGGTCTCCACGTGCGGGCTGGTGTAGCGGCCGGTGCGCAGCTCGAAGGTGTTGAGCAGCTGCTCGATCATCCGGGCGGTGGAGGTCTTGCCGTTGGTGCCGGTGATGTGGATGGAGGGGAAGGACCGCTGGGGCTGGCCCAGGATGTCCATCAGCGCCTCGATCCGGTCGAGCGAGGGCTCCAGCTTGTTCTCCGGCCAGCGCTTGGAGAGCTCCACCTCGACGTCGCGCAGGGCGTCGCCGGTGTCGCCGTCGGCGGGGCGGAGGGTGTACGGGTTCGGGTCGGCCTTGTCGCTCACGACCACAGTCTACGGAGCGGTGGCGGGCGGTCCTCACGGGGTGAGAACGGCCACTTTGGGCGGTGTTTCCAGTTTGCCCCCTTTACTATTGATTTGGCGATTTGATCCGCAACGAAGCATCGATTCGCACCCCGAGGAGTCACTCCGCCTTTGATTCACGAGGAGAACCGCGCCATGCCCGACGCCCTGCACGACTGGATCGTGCTCCGCCAGGACTCCGTGGTCTGGTTAGCCGGACTCGTCTCGCTGGCCCTCGTCGGCTACATGGCCTTCGTCTTCGCGCGCTTCCTCGTGTACTGGGCCGGCTCCCGGCACGCCTTCCGGCACGACCGGCCCGCCGAGCCCGGCGACCCCGCGGCCTTCCAGTGGCACCTGGTGATCCCCTGCCGCGACGAGGAGGCCGTGGTCGCCCAGACCCTGGCCGGACTGCGCGAGAGCGCACCCGAGGCCCACCTCTGGGTGATCGACGACGACAGCGAGGACGCCACCCGCGAGCTGGTGCTCGCCGCCGCGGCCCACGACGACCGCGTCCACCTCGTCCAGCGCCGCCGCCCGCACGCCCGGATCGGCAAGGGCGCCGCCCTCAACGCCGCCTACCGCGAGATCTCCGCCCGGCTCCCCGCCTCGGCCGACCGCTCGCGCGTGGTGATCGGCGTCGTCGACGCCGACGGGCGGCTCGACCCCGGCACCCTCGCCCGGGTCTGCAACGCCAAGGCGCTCGGCCGCCCCGACACCGGCGCCGTCCAGATCGGCGTGCGCATGCGCAACGCCGACGACGAACTCCCGCTGCCCGGCCGCGGCCGCGCCGCCAACGCGCTCGCCCGCGCCCTGGTCCGGATGCAGGACGTCGAGTTCCAGGCCAACAACGCCGGCATGCAGCTGCTGCGCCGCCGCACCGGCAGCGTCGGCCTCGGCGGCAACGGCCAGTTCGTCCGCCTCACCGCGCTCGACGCGCTCACCGCCGAGGAGGGCCGGGCCGGCCGCCCCTGGCCCGAGCGCGCCCTGCTGGAGGACTACGAGTCCGGCCTCGACCTCCGGCTGGCCGGCTGGCGGCTCACCCACGTCACCGAGACCCAGGTCTCCCAGGAGGGCCTGGTCTCGCTGCGCCGCTTCCTCACCCAGCGCACCCGCTGGGCCCAGGGCAACATGCAGTGCCTGCGGTACACCGGCCGGGTGCTGCGCTCCCCCCACTACACCCCGGCCGGCAAGGCCGAGGTGCTGTACACCTTCCTGCAGCCGGTGGTCTGCGTGCTGCTCGTCCTGCTGACCCCGCTCTCGCTCGCGATCACGGCGGCCGGACTGGTGCTCTTCCCCGCGGAGACCGCCGACTTCCAGCTCCGGTTCGGGCCGTACATGCTGCTGGCCTTCGTGATCGCCACCCTGCCGATGGTCTTCTGGGGCTTCGCCTACCGCCGGCTCGTCCACCCCGACCGCAGCCGGCTCACCGGGCTGCTCTGGGGCGTCCTGGTCTGGCTGTACGCCTACCACCTGTTCGTCGTCGCCACCCGGGCCGCCGTCCGGATCGCGCTCGGCCGCAACGGCTGGGCCAAGACCCGGCGCAACGCCGAGAAGGTCGCCCTCGGCGCCCCCACCGCACTCGAGTCCTGAGCCGGCCCCACCGCCCCGGCCCCCGCCAGGCCCCCCGAGCCCCCGACCCCCGCGGAGCCCTCCCCCATGAGCACCTGTCTTCCCCCCGCCAGCGTCGCCGTCGTCCTCGGCACCCGCCCCGAGCTGGTCAAGCTCGCCCCGCTGATCCACGAGCTGGGCGACGCGACCCGCCTGGTGCACACCGGCCAGCACTGGGACGAGGCCATGTCCGGCCGCTTCCTGCGCGACCTGGACCTGCCCCGTCCGGAGCTGCTGACCGGCGTCGGCGGCCGCCCGCGGGCGGGCCAGATCGCCCAGTCCCTCGGCCAGCTGGACGCCGCCTTCGCCGAGGACCGACCCGCCGCCGTGGTCGTCCAGGGCGACACCAACGCCACCCTCGCCGGGGCGCTGGCGGCCAACGCCCGCGGGATCCCGCTGGTGCACGTCGAGGCCGGGCTGCGCAGCTTCGACCGGGCGATGCCCGAGGAGCACAACCGGGTGATGGTCGACCACGTCGCCGACCTGCTCTGTGCCGCCACCGGGGACAACGTCGCCAACCTGCGCGCCGAGTCGCTCGCCGAGGAGCGGATCGCCCTCACCGGCAACACCGTCGTCGAGGTGGTCCGCCGCCAGCTGCCGGACGGCGCCACCCGCGCCGCACTGCTCGCCGCCCACGGGCTGCGGCCGGACGCCTACGTGCTGGCCACCGTGCACCGCCCGGAGAACACCGACACCGCCGGGGCGCTCGGCGCCGTGCTGGCCGAGCTGGACCGGATCGCCCGGGCCGGCACCCCGGTGCTGTTCCCGATGCACCCGCGCACCCGGGCCGCCGTCGAACGCTTCGGCCTGGAGCGGCTGCTGGACCGGCTCGCCGTCACCGGGCCGGTCCGCTACGCCGACTTCCTCGGCCTGGCGCGCCACGCCGCGCTGCTCGTCTCCGACTCCGGCGGCGTGCAGGAGGAGTGCACCGTCCTCGGCCGCCCGCTGCTCGTGGTGCGCCGCTCGACCGAGCGCCCGGAGGCGGTCGCGGCGGGCTTCGCCGCGCTGGTGGGCCCCGGCGAGGAGCTCGGCGAGCTGGCCCGGGCCTGGCTGGCCGACACCCCCGAACGGCTCGCCCGGCTCGCGGCCACCCCGAGCCCGTACGGCGACGGCCTCGCGTCGGCCCGGATCGCCGCGCTGACCGCCGCCGCCGCCGAGTCGGCCGACGACGCGGTACAGCTGGCGGCCGCGTAGCGCCCTCTTGACAGCCGGATTGGTCTACTCCACCTTGTGAGGCAAGTCTCCTTCCCCGACAGGGACTTGAGTTGTCGGTAGCTCCCACACGCGCACCATCGACACCCCGGACGGCATCCCACCCCCACCACCGGGACGCCGCCGGGCCTCCCCCACCGGAGATGGAGTCATGCCACCTTTCCGACACCGGCGCCCACGCGCCGGCCGCTCCCTGCTCGCCGGGGCCTGCGCCATGGCCCTGGGCCTGACCGGGCTCCTCCTCGCCACCGGCCCCGGCGCCCGCGCCGCCGACCCCGACCTGATCACCAACGGCGGCTTCGAGACCGGCACCCCGGCCGGCTGGACCTGCGGCAGCGGCGCCGTCCAGAGCACCACCGTGCACTCCGGCCGCTACGCCCTGCAGTCCACCCCCGGGGCGGGCGACACCGGCGAGTGCACCCAGACCGTCGCCGTGAAGCCCTCCTCGACGTACACCCTCGCCTCCTGGGTCCAGGGCTCGTACGTCTACCTGGGCGCCCGCGGCACCGGCGGCACCGACCCCAGCACCTGGACCACCTCGGCGGGCTGGGGCCGGCTCAGCACCGGCTTCACCACCGGCCCGAGCACCACCAGCGTCACCGTCTACCTGCACGGCTGGTACGGGCAGCCCGCCTTCCTGGCCGACGACGTGTCACTCATCGGCCCCGGCAGGCCGCAGCCCTCGCAGAGCCCGACCACCACCACGTCCCCCAGCCCGACCGCGACCGGCAGCCCCTCCCCCACCGGCACCGTCAGTGGCAGCCCCACCGCGACCGCCACCGGCAGCCCGACCGCGACCTCGACCGGCCGGCCCCCCGGCCTGCCCAAGCACATCCTCACCGGCTACTGGCAGAACTTCGACAACGGCGCCACCGTCCAGCGGATCAGCGACGTCCCGGCGGCCTACGACGTCATCGCGGTCTCCTTCGCGGACGCCACCGCCACCCGGGGCGGCCTGAGCTTCACCCTCGACCCCGCGCTCTCCACCCGCCTCGGCGGCTACACCGACGCCCAGTTCAAGGCCGACATCGCGGCCAAGCGGGCGGCCGGCAAGCGCGTGGTGCTCTCGGTCGGCGGGCAGAACGGCACCGTGTGGGTGGGCGACGCGGCCTCCGCCGCGACCTTCACCAGCACCGCCTGGGCGCTGATGCAGTCCTACGGCTTCGACGGGATCGACATCGACCTGGAGAACGGGGTCAACGCCGCCTACCTGGGCCAGGCACTGCACGCCCTGGCGGCGAAGGCCGGCACCGGATTCGTCCTCACCATGGCTCCGCAGACGATCGACATGCAGTCGACCGGCACGGAGTACTTCAAGCTGGCGCTGAACGTGAAGGACGTCCTCACCATCGTCAACATGCAGTACTACAACTCCGGCGCGATGAACGGCTGCGACGGGAACGTCTACTCGCAGGGCACCGAGAACTTCCTCACCGCCCTGGCCTGCATCCAGCTCAAGGGCGGGCTGCGGCCCGACCAGGTCGGGATCGGGGTGCCCGCGTCCACCAGCGCGGCGGGCGGCGGGTACGTCGCCGCGAGCACCGTCGCCAACGCCCTGGACTGCCTGGCGGCCGGCACCGCCTGCGGCAGCTACCGGCCGGACACCACCTGGCCCGGCATCGGCGGGGCGATGACCTGGTCCACCAACTGGGACGCCCGGGCGGGCAACCCGGTCGCCACCACCATCGGCGCGCACCTGCACGCCATGCCCTGACGGCGGCGGGCCCGGGGCGGGGCCCTCAGACCCCGGCCCGGGCCTCCGGGACGTGCACCGCGCCCCCGTGACGGCGGCGCAGCTCGGCCGTGATCTCGGCCAGTTCGCCCTCGGGCAGCAGCGGCAGCATCATCGCCACGCCCTGCAGCAGACCGCCGAGCAGGAAGGTGGTGTCGGCCGTCGAGGCGACCAGCCCGCGCACCTCCGCCACCTCGCCGGCCGCCACCGCCTCGATCAGCCGGGCCGCGTCCGCGCTCTCCTCGTCCACCGCGACGGCACCGCTGTCGGCCGGGGCGCGCCGGGCCATCGCCCGCAGCACCCGGTCGCCGACCTCGGGGGCGTACGCCTTGCGGACGGCCTCGGCGGCGATCCAGGCGAGCAGGGTGGTCACCTCGCGCCCGGCGTGCTCGGCGAACAGCTGGTCCAGCTCGCGGTCGAAAGCGAGCTGGTTGCCGTGCCGGAAGGCGAGCAGCAGGGTCGCCGCCCTGACCTTGGCCTCCTCGACCGCCTCGGCAGGCAGTTCGTCGGCCAACTCCTCGGTCACCACCACGCCATGCCCTCCCGTCCGTCCGTTCAGCAGAAACGCTCCGCACAAACGCTCAGCGGAAACTCCGAGCACACCGTACACATCCGACCTGCAAACTTCCGCGAACCCGCGCGGGCAAGACCGGAATGAATTCGCTCGGAATAAGACCTCACCCGGTCCAGGATGAATATTCGCCGGAAGGGAGCAATGTTGCTGCGCTATTAGGCGTAACGGGAACGGCCGCGGCCCGGCCGGGGCATCCGTGCCGGGTATCCGGCCGGGTCGCCGGGCCGGGGAACGCCGAGGGGCCGCACCCCGCGCGTCGCGGAGTGCGGCCCCTCACCGGCCGGTACGGGCTCAGCCCTGCGGCAGCGCCGCGAGCTGGGCGGTGATCCGGGCGATGTCGGCCTCGGCGGCCTCCTGGCGGACCTTGATCTTGGCGACCACCTCGTCCGGCGCCTTGGCGAGGAACGCCTCGTTGCCGAGCTTGGCGGTGGTCTGCGCCTTCTCCTTCTCGGCGACCGCGAGGTCCTTGGCGAGGCGCTTGCGCTCCGCCGCGACGTCGATGGTGCCCGAGAGGTCGAGCGAGACGGTGGCGCCGGCGACCGGCAGCGAGGCGGTGGCCACGAAGCCCTCCTCCGGGACGGTCAGCCGCAGCAGCGAGCGGATCGCGTCCTCGTGGACGGCCAGCACGGTGCCGTCCAGCTCCAGCTTCGCCGGGACGCGCTGGCGGTCCTTGAGGCCCTGGCTCACGGCGAACCTGCGGACCTCGGTGACCACCTGCTGCAGCGTGGCGATCTCGGCCTCGGCCGCGGCGTCGCGGTAGCCGCTGTCGGTCGGCCAGTCGGCGATGACGACGGACTCCGCACCGGTGAGCGTGGTCCACAGCGTCTCGGTGACGAAGGGCACGATCGGGTGCAGCAGCCGCAGCGTGACGTCCAGGACCTCACCGAGCACCCGGCGCGCGGCGTCGGCCTGCGGGCCGCCCTTGGCCAGGGTGGTCTTGGAGAGCTCGACGTACCAGTCGAAGACCTCGTCCCACGCGAAGTGGTAGAGCGCCTCGGACAGCTTGGAGAACTGGTAGTCCTCGTACAGCCCGTCCACCTCGGCGACGGTGCTGTTGAGCCGCGACAGGATCCAGCGGTCGGCCGCGGTCAGCTCCTCCGGCGCGGGCAGCGGGCCCTCGACGGTGGCGCCGTTCATCAGCGCGAAGCGGGTGGCGTTCCAGATCTTGTTGGCGAAGTTGCGGGCCGCCTGGACCCAGTCCTCGCCGATCGGGACGTCGACGCCCGGGTTGGCACCGCGCGCCAGCGTGAAGCGCAGCGCGTCGGAGCCGTACTTGTCCATCCAGTCCAGCGGGTTGACGACGTTGCCGAAGGACTTCGACATCTTCTTGCCGTTCTGGTCACGGACCATGCCGTGCAGCGCGATGGTGTGGAACGGCGGGGTGCCGTCCATCGCGTAGAGGCCGAACATCATCATCCGGGCGACCCAGAAGAAGAGGATGTCGTACCCGGTGACCAGGACGGAGTTCGGGTAGAACTTCGCCAGGCTCTCGGTCTGCTCGGGCCAGCCGAGCGTGGAGAACGGCCACAGGCCGGAGGAGAACCAGGTGTCCAGGACGTCGGTGTCCTGGTGCCAGCCCTCGCCGGCGGGCGGCTGCTCGTCCGGTCCGACGCAGACGACCTCGCCGTTCGGGCCGTACCAGACCGGGATCCGGTGGCCCCACCACAGCTGGCGCGAGATGCACCAGTCGTGCAGGTTGTCGACCCAGTCGAAGTAGCGCTTCTCCATCTCCTGCGGGTGGATCTTGACCTTGCCGTCGCGGACCGCGTCGCCCGCGGCCTTGGCGAGCGGGCCGACCTTGACCCACCACTGCATGGACAGCCGCGGCTCGATGGTGGTCTTGCAGCGCGAGCAGTGGCCGACCGAGTGGACGTACGGGCGCTTCTCGGCGACGATCCGGCCCTCGGCGCGCAGCGCGGCGACGATCGCCGAGCGGGCCTCCAGGCGGTCCAGGCCGAGGAAGGGGCCGTGCACGGTGATGACCGCGTGCTCGTCCATGACGGCGATGTTCGGCAGGTCGTGCCGCTGGCCGATCTCGAAGTCGTTCGGGTCGTGGGCGGGCGTCACCTTGACGGCGCCGGTGCCGAACTCCGGGTCGACGTGGGCGTCGGCGACGACCGGGATGCGACGGCCGGTCAGCGGCAGCTCGATCTCGGTGCCGACCAGGTGCCGGTAGCGCTCGTCCTCCGGGTGGACGGCCACGGCCGTGTCGCCCAGCATCGTCTCGGCGCGGGTGGTGGCCACGACGATCGAGGCGTCGCCCTCGCCGTAGCGGATCGAGACCAGCTCGCCGTCGTCGTCCTGGTACTCCACCTCGATGTCCGAGATGGCGGTGAGGCAGCGCGGGCACCAGTTGATGATGCGCTCGGCGCGGTAGATCAGCTCGTCGTCGAAGAGCTTCTTGAAGATGGTCTGGACGGCCTGGGACAGGCCCTCGTCCATGGTGAAGCGCTCGCGGGACCAGTCCACGCCGTCCCCGAGGCGGCGCATCTGGCCGGAGATCTGGCCGCCGGACTCCGCCTTCCACTTCCAGACGCGCTCGACGAAGGCCTCCCGGCCCAGGTCGTGGCGGGACTTGCCCTCCTTGGCGAGCTCGCGCTCGACCACGTTCTGGGTGGCGATGCCGGCGTGGTCCATGCCGGGCTGCCACAGCGCCTCGAAGCCCTGCATCCGCTTGCGGCGGACCAGCGCGTCGATCAGCGTGTGCTCGAAGGCGTGGCCCAGGTGCAGGCTGCCGGTGACGTTCGGCGGAGGGATGACGACGGTGAACGGGGGCTTGTCGCTCTTCGCGTCGGCGGCGAAGTAGCCACGCTCCACCCAGCGCTCGTACAGCTCGCCCTCTACGTCCGCTGGGGTGTAGGTCGTCGGGAGGGTTGCTGCTTCGTCCCCGGTGGTGCTCACGGGGCGCTGGTTCGTCGTGTCGGTCACGACGCACAGTTTACGTAACCGCGGGCACGTGTTACGAACCGCTTTCGCCCCTCGGACGCGAGCCGCCCGAACGGGTCGCCGCCGGGCGCCGTGCGGTACCGTTCCCGGACACTCGTCCGGTTTGCGGCACGGGTACGGAGCAGATCCACACCATGACAGGCCGCGGGTGCGGCGGGGGAGCACAGACGCAGATGTACGGCCAGGGACAGCAGTATCCGCAGGGACAGCCCCAGCAGCCGTACGGGGGACAGCCCCCGTACGGCCCGCCGCAGCCGCAGCAGCCGTACGGCGCGCCGCAGCCCCAGTACGGCTACCCGCCGCAGGGCGGCCAGCCGTACGGCGCGCCCCAGCAGCCCTACGGCGCCCCGCAGCAGCCGTACGGCGTGCCGCCGCAGGCCCCGTACGGCCAGCCGGGCTACCCGGCCCCGCCGAAGAAGGGGAAGACCGGTCTGGTGGTCGGCCTGGTGGTCGGTGCGCTGGTGCTGGGCGGCGGCGGCTTCGCCGCGTGGAAGTTCATGGCCGGCGACTCCGGCGGCAACTACAAGATCTCCGCGCCGCAGTCGCTGCCGGACGGCTACGTCCAGAAGTCCTCCAAGGAGGAGGCCGTCGACCCGAGCAAGGCCGAGGCCGCGAAGTTCGGCAAGAACCTCACCGCGCTGGCGACCAGCTACGCCAAGGGCTCGGACCCGCTCGACACGCTCTCGATCCTCGGCGTCTACGGGGACATCAGCGACCCGGGGCAGGTCATCGACGACTCCAAGAAGGACAGCGGCGGCGCGACCTGGTCCACCCCGCTGACCGACTACCCGGCGCAGGACGCCCACAGCTCCTCGGCGCGGCTCGCCTGCGGTGTGGTCAGCGTCATCGCGGGCAAGGCCGGGCCGACGATCTGCGTGTGGGCGGACAACTCCACCACCGGCCGGATCACCTTCAGCAAGGTCAGCCTGACCGGCGGCGCGCAGGGGATCACCCCGGCGCAGGCGGCCGACAAGGCCCGGGCGATCCGCGACGCGATGAAGGTCGCCAAGTAGCCCGCCGGGCCGGCCGGCGGCGACGCCGCACCGGCCCGGAACGAGCAGGGGCCCCGCACCGTCCGGTGCGGGGCCCCTCTCCGTCCGGAGGGCGGGTCAGGCGCTCTTCTCGCGCCGCTCGCGCTTGATCATGTCGCGCGGGACGAGGGTGGGGATGGCGTGCTTGGAGACGACGTCCCCGGTGACCACCACGCGGGCGACGTCCTGACGCGAGGGCACCTCGTACATCACGGACATCAGCACCTCCTCCATGATGGCCCGCAGACCGCGCGCGCCGGTCCCGCGCAGGATCGCCTGGTCGGCGATCGCCTCCAGCGCGTCGCGGGAGAACTCCAGCTCCACGCCGTCCAGTTCGAAGAGCTTGCGGTACTGCTTGACCAGCGCGTTCTTCGGCTCGGTGAGGATCTGCAGGAGCGCCTCGCGGTCCAGGTTGTGCACGCTGGTGATGACCGGCAGACGGCCGATGAACTCGGGGATCATCCCGAACTTCACCAGGTCCTCGGGCATCACCTGACGGAAGTGGTCGCTGGCGTCCGACTCCCGCTTGGAGCGGATGTTGGCGCCGAAGCCGATGCCCTTGGCGCCGGCCCGGCCCTCGATGATCCGCTCCAGGCCGGCGAACGCGCCGCCGACGATGAACAGCACGTTGGTGGTGTCGATCTGGATGAACTCCTGGTGCGGGTGCTTGCGCCCGCCCTGCGGCGGCACCGAGGCGGTGGTGCCCTCCAGGATCTTCAGCAGCGCCTGCTGCACGCCCTCGCCGGAGACGTCCCGGGTGATCGACGGGTTCTCGCTCTTGCGGGCGACCTTGTCGATCTCGTCGATGTAGATGATCCCCGTCTCGGCCTTCTTGACGTCGTAGTCGGCCGCCTGGATCAGCTTGAGCAGGATGTTCTCGACGTCCTCGCCGACGTACCCGGCCTCGGTCAGCGCGGTGGCGTCCGCGATCGCGAACGGCACGTTGAGCATCCGGGCGAGGGTCTGCGCCAGCAGCGTCTTGCCGGAGCCGGTGGGGCCCAGCAGCAGGATGTTCGACTTGGCCAGCTCGATGGCGTCCTCGCGGCCGTTGCCGCCGCTGCGGCCCGCCTCACCGGCCTGGACCCGCTTGTAGTGGTTGTAGACGGCGACCGACAGCGCCTTCTTGGCGAGGTCCTGACCGACCACGTACTGGTCCAGGAACTCGTAGATCTCCCGCGGCTTCGGCAGTTCCTCGAAGCGCACCTCGGAGGTCTCGGCGAGTTCCTCCTCGATGATCTCGTTGCACAGGTCGATGCACTCGTCGCAGATGTACACGCCTGGGCCGGCGATCAGCTTCTTCACCTGCTTCTGCGACTTGCCGCAGAACGAGCACTTGAGCAGGTCGCCACCGTCTCCGATGCGTGCCACGAGGTGCTTCCCCTTCGCCAGGGGCCCCGCAGGGGTTCCGGGGCCTGGTGCTGTGGACCGTCAACGCCGTCGGCGATCGGTCTCGCTATCCGACGGTACTCTGCCGGGCCCCTGATTCCGTCCTCTTCGCCGGGTCTGCCCTACGCCCTGGGCGAATTGATACCGAACAGATGCCGTGACGGAGGCCGCCGATGAGCCGGAGCGGGGCGCGCGGACTCGATGCGCGCCCCGCTCCGGAGGGTGCCGGCCTCAGGAGGTCAGCGAGGTCTTGCGGGTGGAGATGATCTGGTCGATCAGGCCGTACTCGACGGCCTCCTCGGCGGTCAGGATCTTGTCGCGCTCGATGTCCTCGCGCACCTGCTCGACCGACTTGCTGGAGTGCTTGGAGAGCATCTCCTCCAGCTGCTCGCGCATCCGGAAGATCTCCTTGGCCTGGATCTCCAGGTCGGACACCTGGCCGCGGCCGGTCTCGGTGTACGGCTGGTGGATCAGGATACGGGCGTTCGGCAGCGCCATCCGCTTGCCGGGGGTGCCGGCGGCGAGCAGCACGGCCGCGGCGGAGGCCGCCTGGCCCATGCAGACCGTGGTGATGTCCGGCTTCACGTACTGCATCGTGTCGTAGATGGCCGTCAGGGCCGTGAACGAGCCGCCGGGCGAGTTGATGTACATCTGGATCTCGCGGTCCGGGTCCATCGACTCGAGGCAGAGCAGCTGCGCCATGATGTCGTTCGCCGAGACGTCGTCGACCTGCGAGCCGAGGAAGATGATGCGCTCCTCGAACAGCTTCGCGTACGGGTCGTACTCGCGGATGCCCTGCGTGGTGCGCTCGACGAAGCGCGGGACGATGTAACGGCCCTCGGCACGCATGTCCTCGACGCGGGCCTGGGCGGCCGACAGGCTGGGGATGTTCATGGGGGTCCTTGTCCTCCGGGGCGTTGTGGCTGTGGTGTCGTGGGCCGGGCCGAGGCTCAGGCGCCCGTGCCGCCGCCGCCGGGGACGTCCGCGGCGCTGTGCATGATCGCGTCGATCAGGCCGTACTCCAGGGCCTCCTCCGGCGTGAACCAGCGGTCGCGGTCGGAGTCCCGGGTGATCTGCTCGAAGGACTGGCCGCTGTGGAAGGCGATCAGCTCGGACATCCGCTTCTTGGTGCGGAGCAGCTGCTCGGCCTGGATGCGGATGTCGGTGGCCGAGCCGCCGAGGCCGGCGGAGGGCTGGTGCATCAGGATGTTGGCGTTCGGCAGCGAGAAGCGCTTGCCCTTGGCGCCCGCGGTCAGCAGGAACTGGCCCATCGAGGCCGCCATGCCCATCGCGATGGTGACGACGTCGTTCTTGATGTACTGCATGGTGTCGTAGATCGCCATGCCCGCGGAGATCGAGCCGCCCGGGGAGTTGATGTAGAGGAAGATGTCCTTTTCCGGGTCCGCGGCCAGCAGCAGCAGCTGGGCGGTGATCTTGTTGGCGATGTCGTCGTCGACCTGCTGGCCGAGGAAGATGATCCGCTCGTTGAGCAGCCGGTTGTACACCTGGTCGCCCAGGCCGCCGAGCACGTCACCAGAGGCGGCGTGCGGCGCCATCGGGCCAGGCATCTGCATCTGCGGGAACGTCACTTAGCCACCTGCTCAGTCGATTTGGACGGTCGCTCCGCGACCGTCACGGTGTCGCACAGCTTCCGGGTATCACGTCGTGATTGTTGCTGTCCAAGGACCCTAACGCGCAGGCCGGGCCGCAGAATCCCTCACGCAGAACTGTTCGCTGTGAGCGCAGGGTCGCGCGCCCCGCCCCGGGCGGAATGACGCGGAATGACAGCGGGCCCGGACACCGTACGGCGTCCGGGCCCACTGCGCGCCTCAGGGGCTACCGGGGCGATCAGGCCTCGGTCTTCTCCTCGGCGGAGGTCTCCTCGGCGGCGGCCTCGACGGTCTCGGCCGTCTCGTCCTCGTCGTCGAAGTTGATCTCGTTGCCCTCGGTGTCGACGACCTTGGCGGCCTCGACCACGGTGGCCAGCGCCTTGCCGCGGGCGACCTCGCCGACCAGCAGCGGCACCTGGCCACCCTGGACGACCTGCTGCGCGAACTGGTCCGGGGTGAGGCCCGAGCCGGCGGCGCGGCGGATGAGGTGCTCGGTCAGCTCCTCCTGGTTAACACCCAGCTCCTCGTCGGCGACGATCTGGTCCAGGACGAACTGGGTCTTGATGCCCTTCTTCGCCTGCTCCTCGATCTCCGCGTCCCACTCCTCGCGGGTCTTGCCCTGGGTCTCCAGGTAGGAGTCGATGTTCAGGCCCATCGGCTCGAGCTGGTGGTGCTCGAGGTTGTGCTTGCGGGTCTGGATCTCGTCCGCGAGCAGCTTCTCGGGGAACTCGATCTCGACCAGGCCGAGCAGCGCGTCCAGCACCTTCTCCTGGGCCTGGGTGGCCTGGTCGTACTCCTTCATGCGCTCCAGGCGCTTGCGGGAGTCGGCGCGCAGGTCCTCCAGGGTGTCGAACTCGCTCGCCAGCTGGGCGAACTCGTCGTCCAGCTCCGGCAGCTCCTTCTCCTGGACGGCGGTGACGGTGACGGTGACCTCGGAGGTCTTGCCCGCCTGGGTGCCGCCCTTGAGCTCGGTGGCGAAGGTGGCGGTGCCACCGGCCTCCAGGCCGGTCACGGCCTCGTCGATGCCGTCGATCAGACGGCCCGAGCCGATCTCGTAGCTGACGCCGGTGGCGGTGCCGTCCTCCGGCACCTCACCGTCGACCTTGGCCTCGAGGTCGACGACCACGATGTCGCCGGCGGCCGCGGCGCGCTCGACGTCCTTGACCGAGGAGAAGCGCTCGCGCAGCTGCTCCAGGGACTTCTCGACGTCCTCGTCGGAGACGGCGATCGGGTCGACGGTCACCTCGATGGAGGCGAAGTCGGGGAGGGTGATCTCCGGGCGGATGTCCACCTCGGCGGTGAACTTCAGGTCACCGCCGTCGGCGATCTTCTCGACACCCTCGATGTTGGTGATGTCGGGCTGGCCGAGGACCTCGATCTTGCCCTCGTCGACGGCCTGCGTGTAGAAGCGCGGCAGGGCGTCGTTGACGGCCTCCTCCAGCACGGCGCCACGGCCGAAACGCTGGTCGATGACGCGAGCCGGGATCTTGCCCTTGCGGAAGCCCGGAACCGTGACCTGCTGGTTGATCTTCTTGTACGCCGCGTCGAGGCTGGGCTTGAGCTCCTCGAAGGGCACCTCGACGGTGAGTCGAACCCGGGTCGGGTTCAGAGTCTCGACGGCGCTCTTCACGGTTAGGTCTCCTATGGGCTTGCGGTCAGGTTGCCTCCGCCGTCCCCATGCGGCCGGCCGGGGCCGTACGAGCGGGTCGGGCGAGACGGGCGATGGGCGGTTGGAGCTGCATCTCCCGCGGGGGTCGGACGGTGAGGTTGACTCCTCGCCCTCGGGCGGTGGACCTGGGTTGGGACCGCAGGGACTACCGCCAGCGCCCCATCCTACCGGTACCACGAAAGGCGGACGCCAGACGCCACCTCGTCACCCACACAGAACAGGGCCCCGCCCCCTGGACGAGACCCTGCCGCACTGTCGGGGTGACCGGATTCGAACCGACGGCCTTCCGCTCCCAAAGCGGACGCGCTACCAAACTGCGCCACACCCCGTGGTGCCGAGAGGAAGCGTACACGCCGGGCCCTGGCGGCTCGCCGAGTTGTTCCGGGCGGCCCGGAAGGACTTCGGACGGACTCCGGAAGGACTCGGAAGGACCCGGAAGCGAGTGGACGGGAAATGCGGTGTGCGCGGAGGCGACCGGACCAGGTACGCTGTTCCCCGAACTTCCGGCCGGAGACGTCCGGGGGATCGCGCGGGCGTAGCTCAATGGTAGAGCCCTAGTCTTCCAAACTAGTCACGCGAGTTCGATTCTCGTCGCCCGCTCCTCGAACCGGCCCCGGTGCGCCTGCGCGCACCGGGGCCGGTGTCGTTTCCGCGGCGGCCCTCCCCCGGGCCCACCCCCTCGACCGTTCCCGCCGCCCTCCTCAGAGCCCCAGCCGGCCGGCCCGGGCGGCGGCCCGGTCGAGCAGCCGGTGGACGTCGGCCTCCCGGGTGGTCGGCCGGTCGTTGTACTCGTCCGGGGAGCTCACCGGGCGGCCGGTCGCGTGCAGTACCTCCATCAGCTGCACCCGGGCGGTGCGGACGGTGGCCGGGGTGCCGTAGCCGTGCCCGAGGACGGCGGCCTGGGCGCCGAGCAGGCAGACCCGGCCGCGCGCGTCCCACATCGCGCCCTGCAGCCAGCCGACGGCCCCGATGTAGCGGGAGGCGAGCCGCAGGTGGTCGGCCGCGGTCACCGGCACCGGGCGGGCGGGGCGTCGCAGCACCCGGTCGACCACGGTGGCCCGGGGCTCCGGGTACCCGGCGTGCCACGGCTGCGGCGCGGTGCCGTACGGGCAGACGTACGGCACCGGGCGGCGCGCGGGGCCGGGCAGCGAGGCGAGGTAGGCCTCGATCTCGGCGACCAGTCCGGAGCCCTCCGGCCCGGCGGGGAACGGCGGCGCGAGGGCCGGGACGGGTCGAGGGGGCGTCAGGTCGGTGCGGGGCATGGGGCTCTCCAGCCGGACGGCGGCCCCCGGCCCGAGAACC
The DNA here is from genome assembly GCF_040681575.1 of Kitasatospora sp. NPDC051702. Lineage (NCBI taxonomy): Bacteria > Bacillati > Actinomycetota > Actinomycetes > Kitasatosporales > Streptomycetaceae > Kitasatospora > Kitasatospora sp. NPDC051702. Next base: position 49,042 of record NZ_JBFAZB010000020.1, on the reverse strand, counting down.
GGGGGGTCAACGCTCTCCAAACTGGAACATTCAGGACATTTCCGCGACCGGAGGGCCGAACGGCCCCGGCGGTTTCCCGGTTGGGTTCCGGGCCGATAGCCTCGGCGGCGTTCGAGCGCAGTTCGAGCGCGAGCTCACCCGCCGCGCTCCGAGGTGGAGGAGTCCCGGTGCGTCCCCAGGAGCGACTGGCCGTCATACAGCGCTGCGTGACGCGGGAGATGGCACGCCTCGGGCACGTCTTCACCGCCGACGGCGAGGTGGTGCGCGGCCCCGGGACCACGGCGGTCGCGGTGCGCGAGCACCCCGGCGGCGACGGCTCGGGCCACGTCGACCTCGGCTACGTGCTGCACCTGGGCCGCGCGGACGGGCCGGTGGTCTGGGACTGCGCGGCCGGCCTCGGCAAGACCGAGGAGGAGAAGCTCGCCAACGCGGTGCGGATGTGGGCGACCACCACCGCCTCGGTGCTGGTCGAGCTGGCCGACGGGCGCGGCGTCTACGCCGACCACGCGGACCACCCCGAACTCCCGGGCTGGCACGCCGTGCAGGGGCCGGCGGCGGTGTTCGGCTTCGGCAACGAGCACCTGGCGGCCTGGCTCGCCGAGCACCGGGTGATGGCGGCCCTCGCGCCCGCGCTGCGGCCGCAGTTGACCGGGCCGGGGCCGGTCGGGGTGAAGCTCTTCCTGGGCGGGAAGGCCGGCGACGACGTCGCCGAGGTCCGGGTCGACGGCGAGGTGTCCGAGGCGGCCTCGGCGGCGCTGCGCGCGCTGGACTGGCCGCGAGGCGAACGACTCTGCTGGGCGCGGCTGTTCGTCCTGCTCACCGCCGAGCGGGCAGCACCGGTCGAGGCCGCGCCGGCGCGTGCCGAGGCACCCGCACCGATGCGTCCTCCGGCCCCGGCGGCGGTCCGCCCCCGGGGGCCGTTCGCCCGCTGGCGGGAGGCCAGACGGGCCGGCCGGTGATCCCCTCGCGGGGGTGCGGACGGCCCGGCCCGGTCAGCCGCCGGTGATGCTCGAGATGCTGTGGGCGAGGTTCGCCAGCAGGGAGTTGATCGAGCCCGCGACCGTGGTCTCGTGCAGCATGAAGCCGAACAGGGCGGCGACGATGCCGTGCGCGATCTTCATCTGCTTGTTGCGGATGAAGATGATGCACAGGATCGCGAACAGGACCAGCGCGGAGACGGAGAGTGCCACCCGGACTCACTTCCTCGTTTCATAGCGTGGTGCCGCCGCCCGGCGGCACCTGCGAAGCCGGACCCCGGCCTGTCCGACGGTCCCGAGGCGGAATCCCGGACCGACCGGCACGCCGCCGGCGAAGGGGCCCGGTCCGGTCGAACGTTGTCTGCCGTGCCGCACGTGACGCCCCCAATCCCCCGAATCCTGAACAGTCCCGCCCGGACTCAGTGTGGTCGACCGTGCCGATTGCGTAAAGGTCTGACAGTCAGCCCAACGCCGATATCCTGCGATGCGAGACGAGTTTCCGCCGACCGGGACGATAGCCGAGCCGTTCTGACGAAACGTCGGCGGGGCCGCGCTGAGCGGCCGGGAAGCGGCCGGCGGCGGGTAACGGAAGCGGCAGGTCCGGTCAGCCGACGGGGCGTCCGATTTGGCCGAAGATCAGCTGCCCGGCTTGACAGCACCTGCCCCCGGCATGTGCCGCCGCGGCCGGGCCGGATCCGGCGGTCCGGCAGTGGTCCACGGGACGCGTCCCGGACCCGTCCCGGACCCGTCCTAGTCGCGCCAGAGCAGCAGGACGGCGCGGTCGTCGTTGATGTCCCGGGCCACCGTCTCGATCAGGGCCGCCGCCGCACCCGCACCCGCGCCCGGCCCGCTGCCGGGAACCAGGCGGTCCGCCTCCCCCATCAGCCGGTCCATCCCCTCGGAGAGGTCCCGGCCAGGCTCCTCGACCATGCCGTCGGTGCAGAGCATCAGCACGTCGCCGCGGTTCAGCCGGCCGCGCACGCCGTCGAACTTGGCGCCGTCGTAGATCCCCAGCAGCGGGCCCTCCGCCTCCTTGACCTCCCAGTGCCCGGCGCCCGCCAGCCGCTGCATCCCGGGCAGGTGCCCGGCCGACAGCAGCTCGTACTCGCCGGTGTCCAGGTCCAGCACCAGGTGCACCGCGGTGGCGAAGCCCTCCTCCCACGACTGGCGCAGCAGGTAGCCGTTGGCGGCGGGCAGGAAGTCGTGCGCGGGCAGCGAGCCGACCAGGCCGCCGAAGGCCCCGGACAGCAGCAGTGCCCGGGAGCCGGCGTCCATGCCCTTGCCCGAGACGTCCGCGAGGACCACCTCCAGCAGCCGCTGGCCCGGACCGGTCCGGGCGGCGACCACGAAGTCCCCGGAGAAGGACTGCCCGCCGGCCGGGCGCAGCGCCATGTCCGCGTGCCACCCGCTCGGCAGCTCGGGCACCCGGCTCTGCACCCGCAGCCGCTCGCGCAGGTCGAACAGCATGGTCGAGCCGCCCCACCAGGGCACCCCGACCCGGGCCCGGAACTGGGCCAGCAGCAGGCCGCCCACCCCGGCGGCGCCGACCACCAGGGCCGCGCCCGGGGTCACGCCGTAGGTGTAGGCCTCGGGGTTCTCGCTGGCCACCCGCTGGCCGGTGTGGATCACGGACTCCGCGGAGAGGCCGAGCGCGGCCAGCGCGTACAGCACCACCAGGCTGCCGGGGCGCAGCAGCAGCGCACCGGCCAGGATCGGCAGGACCAGGGCCGTGGGCGGGGCCCAGGCGGGCATCCAGACGTTGAGCACGATCAGCAGCGGCACGAGCAGGGCGAGCGCGCAGAGCACCGGCCAGTCGGCGGCCCCGCCGCGGAAGTAGTCGACCCCGGCCGTGCGCAGCCTTCGGCGGGCCCGGCGGAGCACCATGCGCAACCGGGCCGTCACGGGCGCGGACGCCTTGGCGGCGCCGGGCCTCGTCGCAGTCGTCTGGGGCGGTGCGCCCGGCGGTCTGCCAGCCATGGGGCCCGACCCTATCCACGGGTACCGCCCGGCGTCGACGGCTCGGACGGTGGCGAATGCGCCGTGGCGCGGGCCGGTCAGCCGGTTTCGGCCGATCGGCGCCGCGGCGGGCGCGACGTCAGGAGGCGTGCGCCGGTTGGGCGTACGAACCACACGGGCGGCGCACGCGCCCCGCGCGGGGCGTCGATCGCACGCCCGGGGACCTGTGTCGGATGACACAGGCCGGCCGGGCCGCGGACCGCTCGGGCCGCTCGGGCCGCCGGACGCGGCGGTGGGCAGCGTCGGCGGGCGACAGGCGACAGGAACGACGACGGCCGGCCGCACGCGAACGTGCGACCGGCCGTCGGAGGAGGGTGGACGGGGAGGGATCAGCCCTGCGGGTGGTGGGCCGGGATCGGCGGGAGCTCGCCGGTGGTCTCGTACTCGCTCAGCATCTCGATCCGGCGGGTGTGCCGGGGCTCGCCGCTGTAGGGGGTGTTGAGGAAGATCTCGACGAACTTCGTGGCCTCCGCGAGGGTGTGCATCCGGCCGCCGACGGAGATCACGTTGGCGTTGTTGTGCTCGCGGCCGAGCGAGGCGGTCTGCTCGCTCCAGGCCAGCGCCGCACGCACGCCCTTGACCTTGTTGGCGGCGATGGCCTCGCCGTTGCCCGAGCCGCCGATCACGACGCCCAGTGCCTCCGGGTCGGCGGCGGTGCGCTCGGCGGCGCGCAGGCAGAACGGCGGGTAGTCGTCCTCGGCGTCGTAGATGTGCGGCCCGCAGTCGACCGGCTCGTGGCCGGCCTCCTTGAGCCACTCCACGAGGTGGTTCTTCAGTTCGTATCCGGCATGGTCGGAGCCCAGGTACACGCGCATGCCATGAGTGTGGCATGCGCCTGGCCCCGGGCTCCGCACAGGGCCGGGCGCGCCCGGCGCCCCTGACGCCCGGTTCGCCGGGAAGGGCCTCAGCGGCGGCCGAGGAGCTTCCAGGCGAGCGGGAGGGCGCCGGCGGCGAGGACGGCCTTCAGGGCGTCGCCGACGAGGTAGGGGTAGAGGCCGAGTTCGGCCGCCCGGGCGAGCGGGACGTGCAGCGACAGGGCCAGGTACGGGACGCCGACCGCGTAGACGGCGAGGCTGCCGAGAACCATCGTGACGGCGGTGTTGACCGGGGTGCGGTCGGCGCCGCGGCGGGCCAGCGCGCCGGTCAGGCCGGCGGCGAGGACGAAGCCGAGCACGTAGCCGAGCGAGGGCATCGCCCAGCCGGAGGTGCCCTCGGCGAACCAGGGCATGCCCGCCATGCCGGCCAGCAGGTAGAGGCCGAGCGAGGCGACGCCGCGGCGGGTGCCGAGCGCGGTGCCGACCAGCAGGGCGGCGAAGGTCTGGCCGGTGACGGGCACCGGGGAGCCGGGGACGTTGACGGACAGCTGGGCCGCCACACCGGTCAGTGCGGCGCCGCCGGCCACCAGAGCCAGGTCGCGGGCCTGGGCGCCGAGGCGGGTGGTCGCGGACGGCAGCAGGTCGGCGAGGACGGCGCGGCGCGGTATCGGGGTGGTGGCAGTGGCCATCGGGGGTCTCCTCCGGGGGGGGTGCTCAGGTGAGTGAACACCTGTGAACCTACGTGGTGATCCACTCCGCCACCGCCACGGTTTCGGACAAAGCCCCGCCCTCGACCGTTGTCGGGTCCGGCCCATTCCGGCCCAAACCGACGGCGGGTGACCACCCGGTCGCACCCGGTGACCGTCCGGACCACATGGTGGGCCCGGCGCCGACCACGTTGGCATGACCCGAGGTGTCCCCGGATATTGGACAACTCATGCCGCATTCCGCACAGTCTGGAACCAACCCTATGGCCCCCACCTCCGCGCCCACAGCGCCCGGGACCACCGACACCGGCGCTCCCCCGGCCTCCGGCCAGCAGCTCTCGCACGGCCTCAAGCAGCGCCACCTGTCGATGATCGCGCTGGGCGGGGTGATCGGCGCCGGCCTGTTCGTCGGCTCCGGCGCGGGCATCGCGGCCGCCGGCCCCGCGATCATCCTGGCCTTCACCCTCTCCGGCCTGCTGGTCATGCTGATCATGCGGATGCTCGGCGAGATGTCCGCCGCCCGGCCCGCCTCCGGCTCGTTCTCGGTGCACGCCGAGAAGGAGGTCGGCCCCTGGGCCGGGATCACCGCGGGCTGGATGTACTGGGTGATGCTGTGCTGCGGCGTCGCGGCCGAGGCCACCGCCGCCGGGAAGATCGTCAACGGCTGGGTCCCGGGCGTCTCCGCCTGGGTCTGGGTCGGCCTGTTCATGGTCTTCTTCTGCGCCAGCAACCTCACCGCCGTGAAGAACTTCGGCGAGTTCGAGTTCTGGTTCGCCACCATCAAGGTCGCCGCGATCATCGCCTTCCTGGTCCTCGGCGGGCTCGGCGTGGCCGGGGTGCTCGGCCCCGGCTCCCCCGGCACCGACAACCTGACCGGCCAGGGCGGCTTCCTGCCCACCGGCGTCAGCGGACTGATCGTCGGCCTGCTGGCCTCGGTCTTCGCCTACGGCGGCCTGGAGACGGTGACCATCGCCGCGGCCGAGTCCGACGACCCCAAGAAGAACGTCGCCAACGCGGTGCGCACGGCGGTGTGGCGGATCGCGATCTTCTACATCGGCTCGATGGCCCTGGTCGTCACCCTGGTCTCCTGGAAGGACCCGGCGGTCGTCGCCGACGGCCCGTACGTGACGGTGCTGCGCCACCTGGGCGTGCCCGGCGCCGGGACGATCATGGAGGTGGTGGTGCTGATCGCGCTGCTCTCCGCGATGAACGCCAACATCTACGGCGCCTCCCGGATGGCCTACTCGCTGGTCGGCCGCGGCCAGGGCCCCAAGGCGCTGGCCAAGGTGAGCGGCGGCGTGCCGCGCCGGGCGGTGCTGGTCTCCTGCCTGTTCGGCTTCGGCGCCGTGCTGGCCGCCAAGTTCTGGCCCGACACCGTGTTCACCTGGCTGATGAACACCACCGGTGTGGCCATCCTGGTGGTCTGGCTGTTCATCTGCATCGTCCAGCTGAAGATGCGCCGCCGGCTGGAGCGCGAGGCGCCCGAGCTGCTCACCGTGAAGATGTGGGGCTACCCGTACCTGACCTGGGTGGCGATGGCCGCCGTGGTCGGCATCCTCGGCCTGATGACCACCACCGAGGGCAACCGGGAGCAGCTGTACGCGGCCGGGGTGCTGGTCGTCCTGCTGATCGCCGCCGGCCTGGTCAAGCAGCGCCGGGACGCCGCCGCCCGCTGAGCCCGCACGCACGCCCGGAGGCCCGGTACCGACCAGCGGTACCGGGCCTCCGGGCGTGCAGGGGCGTCGCCTACTCGAAGGACGGGCCCGCCGTACGGGTCCGCTTGATCTCGTAGAAGCCCGGGGTGGAGGCCACCAGCAGGGTGCCGTCCCACAGCCGGGCCGCCGCCTCGCCCTTGGGGGCCGGGGTGACGACCGGGCCGAAGAAGGCGACCCGCTCGCCGTCCGCGCCCTCGACCGCGATCACCGGGGTGCCGACGTCCTCGCCGACCAGGGTGATGCCCTCCTTGTGCGAGGCCCGCAGCGCCTCGTCGTACTCCTCCGTGTCGGCCGCGTCGGCCAGCTCGGCGGGCAGGCCGGCCGCCACCAGGGCGGCCCGGACGGTCTCCCGGTTCTGCGGCAGGCCCTGGTTGTGGAAGCGCAGGCCGAGCTCGGTGTAGAGCCGGCCGAGCACCTCGTCGCCGTGCTGCTGGGCGGCCGCTATGCAGACCCGCACCGCTCCCCAGGCGTTGTCCAGCAGCTCGCGGTAGTTCTGCGGCAGGTCGCGGTGCTCGTTCAGCACCGACAGGCTCATCACGTGCCAGTTCACGTCCACCGGGCGCAGCTGCTGCACCTCGATCAGCCAGCGGGACGTCATCCACGCCCACGGGCAGGCCGGGTCGAACCAGAAGTCGGCGGTCTTGCGCTCAGCGGCAGTCGTCACTGCGGTCGTCCTTCGTGAGTGCTAGTGGATCGGGGAGGTGTTCCACCCCGAGCAGCCCAACACCCCGCGGGCGCCGCTGATTCCGGCCCGCCACCACGGCTGTGCAATGGTACCGGCGCCGGAGGGCGTGAAAGGATGCCCCTGCGGGGCGCGGACACCGCGTGCCGAGACCGCACCACCCACAGACGCACCACCCACAGACGCACCACCGTGCGAGCCGGACAAAGGAGTACCGCCGTGCCGGGCAAGAACCTGAGCCGCGACGAAGCCCAGCAGCGGGCCAGCATCCTGGCCGTGGACGGCTACCGGGTCCGGCTGGACGTGACCTCCGCCCCCGATCCCGCGGCCGCCGTCTTCCGCTCCACCACCACGGTCGCCTTCCGCTGCTCCGAGCCCGGCGCCGCCACCTTCCTCGACCTGCTCGCGCCCGCCGTCCGCTCGATCACCCTGAACGGCCGCACGATCGACCCGGCCACCGCCTACGACGGCGCCCGCGTGCACGTCGACGGCCTCGCCGCCGAGAACGTCCTCACCGTCGAGGCGGACTGCGCCTACAGCCGCACCGGCGAGGGCCTGCACCGCTTCACCGACCCGGTGGACGGCGAGACGTACCTCTACACCCACTACGAGCCGGCCGACGCCCGCCGGGTGTTCGCGACCTTCGAGCAGCCCGACCTGAAGGCCCCGTTCACCTTCACGGTGACCGCCCCCGCCGCCTGGGACGTCCGCTCCAACGCCGTCCACGAGACCGTCACCGCCGAAGGCGCCGCCCGGACCTGGGAGTTCGCGCCGACCAAGCCGATCTCCACCTACCTGACCGCCGTCGTGGCCGGCCCGTACCACGTCGCCGCCGACCACTACAGCCGCGAGCTCGCCGACGGCACCACCCTGGACGTCCCGCTCGCCGCGCTGTGCCGCAAGTCCCTCGCCCAGTACTTCGACGCGGACGAGATCCTCGGCGTCACCAAGCTCGGACTCGACTTCTTCCACGAGGAGTTCGACTACCCGTACCCCTTCGGCAAGTACGACCAGGTGTTCGTCCCCGAGTACAACATCGGCGCCATGGAGAACCCGGGCTGCGTGACCTTCAAGGAGGAGTTCGTCTTCCGCTCGAAGGTCACCGACGCCGCCTACGAGAGCCGCGCCAACGTCATCCTGCACGAGATGGCGCACATGTGGTTCGGCGACCTGGTCACCATGCGCTGGTGGGACGACCTGTGGCTGAAGGAGTCCTTCGCGGACTTCATGGGCTCCTACGGCCTGATCGGCGCCCGCACCCGGTACTCCTCGGCCTGGGTGACCTTCGCCAACCAGCGCAAGGCCTGGGCGTACCGGCAGGACCAGCTGCCCACCACCCACCCGATCACCGCCGACATCCGCGACCTCGAGGCCGCCAAGCTCAACTTCGACGGCATCACCTACGCCAAGGGCGCCTCCGTCCTCAAGCAGCTGGTGGCCTACGTCGGTTCCAAGGCCTTCTTCGAGGGCGCCCGCCGCTACTTCAAGCGCCACGCCTTCGGCAACACCGAGCTCACCGACCTGCTGGACGTGCTGGAGGAGACCAGCGGCCGCGACCTGCGTTCCTGGGCCGCCGCCTGGCTGCAGACCGCCGGGGTCAACTCGCTCACCCCGCAGCTCACCACCGACGCCGCGGGCCGGATCACCGAGCTCGCCGTCGTCCAGGACGGCGACGTGCTGCGCCCGCACCGGATCGCGGTCGGTCTCTACGACCGGGACCCGGACGGCGCCCTGGTGCGCTCGGAGCGGATCGAGCTCGACGTCACCGGCGCGCGCACCGTCGTCGCCGAGGCCGTCGGCCGCCCCCGCCCGGCTCTGGTCCTGCTCAACGACGACGACCTCACCTACTGCAAGATCCGCTTCGACCCCGACTCGCTGGAGACCCTGCGCGCCGGTCTCGGCGACATCCGCGACGACCTGGCCCGGGCGCTCGCCTGGTCCGCCGTCTGGAACCTCACCCGGGACGGCCTGATGCCGGCCCGCGACTACGTCGCCCTGGTGCTGCGCTTCGCCGGCCGGGAGGGCAACATCGGCGTGCTGCAGTCGCTGCACCTCCAGGCGAAGACCGCCGTCGACCTCTACGCCGACCCGGCCTGGCGGGCCGAGGGCGGCCGCCGGCTGGCCGACGGCGCCCTGCACGAGCTGCGCGCCGCCGTCCCCGGCAGCGACCACCAGCTGGCCTGGGCCCGCTTCCTGGCCCAGACCGCGGGCGGCGCCGAGCACCTCGGACTGGTCCGCGGCCTGCTGGCCGGCAGCGCCCGGATCGACGGCCTGGGCGTCGACCAGGAGCTGCGCTGGGCGCTCTGGCTGGCCCTGGCCGCCGCCGGCCAGGCCGGGGACGAGGAGCTGGCCGGCGAGCTGGCCGCCGACAACACCGCCAGCGGGCGGCGCCAGTACACCCAGTGCCTGGCCGCCCGGCCCACCCCGGAGGCCAAGGCGGCCGCCTGGTCGGCCGTCGTCGACTCGGACGAGCTGCCGAACGCCCTGGTCGAGGCCAACATCGCGGGCTTCTCGGTGGCCGCCCACCGCGACCTGACCGCGCTGTACGCGGCGCCCTACTTCAAGCTGCTGGAGCGGGTCTGGTCCGAGCGGACCATCGAGATCGCGATGCGCATCGTCGCCGGATTCTTCCCGCGGGCCCAGACCGGCGAGTCGACCCTGGCCGAGGCGGACGCCTGGCTGGACGGCCACCCGCAGGCCGCTCCGGCGCTGCGCCGCCTGGTCCTGGAGTGCCGCGACGACCTGGCCCGCGCCCTGCGGGCGCAGGCCTGCGACCGCGCCTGACGGAGCTGCGAGGGGCCCGCCGTGTCCGCACGGCGGGCCCCTGCGCGCACCCCGGCCCGTGGTCAGCCGCGGCGCAGGCCGCGGTCCAGGGCGGCGATGGCGCTGCCCTGGGCGTCGTCGCCGTCCAGCGACCAGACCATCACGCCGCCCAGGTCGTTCCGGCGGACGTACCGGGCCTTCTGGGTGAGCACCTCGGCGGTGTCGTAGCTGTAGAAGGTGGAGCCGTCGTACTTCCACGACGCGCCGTGGTCGCGGTCCCAGTAGACCTTGCCGGGCAGGGCGTTGACCTCCTTGTAGGAGCGGTCGGGGGCGGCGGCGGTGGCGCTCTGGTAGAGGCCGCCGCGCGCGCCGGCCGCGACGCCCGTCCAGCCGTGGCCGTACAGCGGGGCGCCGAGCACCGTCTGCTCGGACGGCAGGCCGCGCTCCTGGTAGTGCACGACGGCGGCGTCGGCGCTGCGCCGGCGCGGCTCGGGGTCGGTCGGGTCGGAGTACAGGTTGGCCTGGTGGTTGGCCGGGCCCGTGCCCTCCCAGGGGCCGTGCAGGTCGTAGGTCATCACGTTGAGCCAGTCCACGGAGTCGCTCAGCGCGGGCAGTTCGAGCCGGTCGGCGACGGTCTCGTTGGCGGCGACGGCGGCGGTCAGCAGGTAGTGCTTGCCGTGCTTGCCGCCCCTGGCGCCGAGTTCGTCGAGCTGGCGGCGGAACTCCTGCATCAGCAGGGTGTAGTTGCGCCCGTCCTCGGGGCGGACCACGTTGCCCGGGTCCCCGCCGCCACCGGGGTACTCCCAGTCGATGTCGATGCCGTCGAAGACGCCCGCGGCCGCGCCGGCGCCGCCCTCCGGGGAGCCCGGCAGGACGGGCAGGTCGCCCTTGAGGTAGAGGTCGATGCAGGAGGAGACGAACTTCTTGCGGGCGGCGTCGGTGGCGGCCGCGTCGGAGAAGTACTTGGACCAGCTCCAGCCGCCGAGCGAGATGACGGTGCGCAGCTGCGGGTTCTTCGCCTTGAGCTTGCGCAGCTGGTTGAAGTGGCCCTTGAGCCGCTGGCCGGGGGTGTCGGCCACGCCGTCCACCGAGTCGGCGGCGGAGAAGGCGCGCTGGTAGTCGTTGTGGGCGTCGCCCTGGCCGGGGGCGTCGGTCTCGTAGCAGGTGCCGTCGGCGGAGACGTTGCCGAAGGCGTAGTTGACGACGGTGAGCTTCCCGGCCTGGCCGGACTCCTGGACCCGCTTGGCGGAGCTGTCGGCGCCCCACTGCGTGAAGTAGCCGACGCGCTGGCCCTTCAGCTTCGGGCCCTGGTGGGCTTCGGCGGCGTTGGCGGTGGCGGGGGCGGCGAGCAGCGCGGCGACGGTGGCGGCGGCGAGCAGGGCTGAGGCGCGAGTGGGCATACCGGACCTGTTCTCTGAATCGGCGTCAATTGGTCTGGACCAGCTGGCATAGAGGTTTAGTCCATGACGGGCGCACCGCACAAGGGGCGGGGCCGGGAGACGCGGCATGCAGAAGGGGCCGGACCGCGTGGTGCGGTCCGGCCCCTCAGGCCTGGCGGGGTGCTCAGCCGATCAGCGAGCGCAGCACGTACTGCAGGATGCCGCCGTTGCGGTAGTAGTCCGCCTCACCGGGGGTGTCGATGCGGACGACCGCGTCGAAGGTGACGTCGCCGGCGGTGACCCGGACGGTCTTCGGGGTGCGGCCCTCGTTCAGCTCGGTCACGCCGGTGAAGGAGAACGTCTCCTCGCCGGTCAGGCCCAGGCTGTCGGCGTTCTGGCCCTCCGGGAACTGCAGCGGGAGGACGCCCATGCCGATCAGGTTCGAGCGGTGGATGCGCTCGTAGGACTCGGCGATGACGGCCTTGACGCCGAGCAGCGCGGTGCCCTTGGCCGCCCAGTCGCGGGACGAGCCGGAGCCGTACTCCTTGCCCGCCAGCACGACCAGCGGGATGCCGGCGGCCTGGTAGTTCTGCGAGGCGTCGTAGATGAACGACACCGGCGCGTCGGCCTGGGTGAAGTCGCGGGTGTAGCCGCCCTCGGTGCCCTCCGCGATCTGGTTGCGCAGACGGATGTTGGCGAAGGTGCCGCGGATCATGACCTCGTGGTTGCCACGGCGCGAGCCGTAGGAGTTGAAGTCACGCTTCTCCACACCGTGCTCGGTGAGGTACTGCGCCGCCGGGGTGCCCGGCTTGATGTTGCCGGCCGGGGAGATGTGGTCGGTGGTGACCGAGTCGCCCAGCTTGGCCAGGACGCGGGCACCGGCGATGTCGGTCACCGGGCTCGGGGTCTTGGCCATGCCCTCGAAGTACGGGGGCTTGCGGACGTAGGTGGACTCGGCGTCCCACTCGAAGGTGTTGCCGGTCGGGACGGGCAGCGACTGCCAGCGGTGGTCGCCGGCGAAGACGTCCTGGTAGCCCTTGTCGAACATGGCCTCGTCGATGGAGCCGGCGACGACCTCGGCGACCTCCTGCTCGGACGGCCAGATGTCGGCGAGGAACACGTCGTTGCCGTCGGCGTCCTGGCCCAGGGCGTCGCGGGTGATGTCGACGTTCATGTTGCCGGCGAGGGCGTAGGCGACCACCAGCGGCGGGGAGGCCAGGTAGTTCATCTTGACGTCCGGGTTGATCCGGCCCTCGAAGTTGCGGTTGCCGGAGAGCACCGAGACGACGGCGAGGTCGGCCTCGTTGACGGCGGCCGAGACCTCCTCGGGCAGCGGGCCCGAGTTGCCGATGCAGGTGACGCAGCCGTAGCCGACCAGGTTGAAGCCCAGCTTCTCCATGTACGGGAGCAGGCCGGCCTTCTCGTAGTAGTCCATGACGACCTTGGAGCCGGGCGCCAGGGTGGTCTTGACCCAGGGCTTGACGCGCAGGCCCTTCTCCACGGCCTTCTTCGCCAGCAGGGCGGCGCCCAGCATGACGGAGGGGTTGGAGGTGTTGGTGCAGGAGGTGATCGAGGCGATCACGACCGCGCCGTTGTCGATCTCGTAGGTCGAGCCGTCGGGGGCGGTGACGGCGGTCGGCTTCGAGGCCTCGGCGGCGTAGGTCGGCAGCGCCTCGGCGAACCGGGCGGCGGCCTCGGCCAGGATCACGCGGTCCTGCGGGCGCTTCGGGCCGGAGATCGACGGGACGACGGTGGAGACGTCCAGCTCCAGGTACTCGGAGTAGACCGGCTCGACCGACGGGTCGTGCCAGAGGCCCTGCTCCTTGGCGTACGCCTCGACCAGGGCGAGCTGCTGCTCGTCGCGGCCGGTGAGCTTCAGGTAGTTGATGGTCTCGGCGTCGATCGGGAAGATCGCACAGGTCGAGCCGAACTCCGGCGACATGTTGCCGATGGTGGCGCGGTTGGCCAGCGGGATCGCGGTGACGCCCTCGCCGTAGAACTCGACGAACTTGCCGACCACACCGTGCTTGCGCAGCATCTCGGTGATGGTGAGCACGAGGTCGGTGGCGGTGGTGCCGGCCGGCAGCTGGCCGTTCAGCTTGAAGCCCACCACGCGCGGGATCAGCATGGAGACCGGCTGGCCGAGCATCGCGGCCTCGGCCTCGATGCCGCCGACGCCCCAGCCCAGCACGCCCAGGCCGTTGACCATGGTGGTGTGCGAGTCGGTGCCGACGCAGGTGTCCGGGTAGGCCTGGCCGTTGCGGACCATGACCGTGCGGGCCAGGTGCTCGATGTTGACCTGGTGGACGATGCCGGTGCCCGGGGGGACGACCTTGAACTCGTCGAACGCGGTCTGGCCCCAGCGCAGGAACTGGTAGCGCTCCTTGTTGCGGCCGTACTCGATCTCGACGTTCTGGACGAAGGCGTCCGGGGTGCCGAACTTGTCGGCGATGACCGAGTGGTCGATGACCAGCTCGGCCGGGGCCAGCGGGTTGATCTTGGCCGGGTCGCCGCCCAGCTCCTTGACGGCCTCACGCATGGTGGCGAGGTCGACCACGCACGGCACACCGGTGAAGTCCTGCATGATCACGCGGGCCGGGGTGAACTGGATCTCCTGGCTCGGCTGGGCGTCGGCGTCCCAGTTCCCGAGCGCGCGGATGTGGTCGGCGGTGATGTTCGCGCCGTCCTCCGTGCGGAGCAGGTTCTCCAGCAGCACCTTGAGGCTGTACGGCAGCCGCTCGGAACCCTCGACGGCGGAGAGCTTGAAGATCTCGTACGACTCGTCGCCCACCTGCAGCGAGCTGCGGGCGTCGAAGCTGTTCGCGGACACGACTGACTCCTTCTGGGTGCTTCGTGCTATATCCGGCCGTCAGGATGGTAAGGTCAGCCTTACTTAGGCTTACCTTGCCTGCTGTGCCGGCGAGCGCCTCTCGGTAAGTATCTTGATATCGAGATATATCGTAAGGGGCAGTTATCTCGATGTCGAGATAAACCATAGTGCATGCTGCCGTCTTCACCACCGCAGGCATGCCCGGGCGGACGTCGGTGCAGCTCAGCGGCCGTCCGGACCGCGGCGGCGGCGCTCCAGCCTGATCAGCCAGACGAGTCCCGCCACCACCGCGGCGGCCACCAGCAGCACCGCCACCAGCTCACCACCGGAACCGCCGGTCGGCGACGGGGCCACATCGGCCAGCAGGATCGTCGTCATGCCATCTCCTCCTCGTTCCGCACCGGGCCGCCCCCGCGGACGGTCCCCGGACCCAGCACCAGCATCAGCAGCACCGGGAACTCCAGATAGGCGTGGTAACTGGCCACCGCCGCGTACAGCGCCCGGCCCTGCGCGTAGTCCACCGCGAAGAGCACCGCCAGCAGCCCGCCCGCCGCAGCGCCCAGCGCCCAGGGCCGCCCGCCGCGCAGCGCCGGCACCCGGGCGTCGAACCCCTCCGCCGCCTCCGGCGCGTACCGCGGCAGGAACCACACCCAGACCACGTAGTGCATCGTCTGCAGGAAGGCGAACACCGCCAGGAAGCGCAGGCCCACCCCCGGCGTCAGCCACGCCGGCGGGGTGTAGGCCGCCACCAGCCGGCCCGTCCAGCCCTGGGCGCCCCGCGCCAGCCAGCGGTCCAGCACCCCGCCCAGCAGCAGCGCCGGCACCACCAGCACCCACCCCGCCTGCAGCACCAGGAACGCCGTGCGCCCCCGGGTCAGCCGGCGCGACCACTCCCACAGGAACAGCAGCGGCACCACGTTGTGCAGGTGCGCCAGCACCACGAAGTGGTACGCCGGGAACGCCAGCGACGCCGAGGCCGCGACCGCCAGCACCAGCCCGGCCGCCGCCAGCGGCAGCCGCCGGCCGCGCAGCCCGTACTGGCAGGCCGCCGCCAACAGCCCGTAGGCCAGCAGGATCTCCGCCCGCTGCGCGAGCGGCGAGGGCGGCAACAGGCGGCAGACCACGATCCCGGTCACCAGGGCCAGCAGCAGCCGCAGCAGCGGACCGGCCAGCACCGCGGCGAAACGGCCCGCCACGTAGCGCAGCTCCAGGACGTTGTGCAGCAGCCCGAAGGCCGCGAGACCCAGCACCGCCAGACCGGTCGGCGCCCGCAGCGCCAGCACCAGCGCCGCGGCGGCCGCCAGCGCGAAACCCGTCAGCGGCGCCGCACCCAACCGGGCGGCGGCCCCCGGCGCGGGCCAGACGGCCGGGACCGCGGCCGGCCCCGCACCCGGTACGACGTCGGTGGCCATGGTCCCCTCCCCGTGGCACGATCCCCGCCGTGCCCTACGCCCTCGCCCTGGGCCTCACCCTGCTGGTCGAGGTCCCCGTCTACACCGCCGCCCTCACCCGGGCCGGCGGCATCCGCCCCGGCCGGGCGGCGGCCGCCGCCGTCCTGGTCAACCTGGCGACGCACCCGCTGCTGTGGAGCTCCCTGCGGCACTTCTCCGCCGGGCCCGCCGCAGCGTACTGGACGGCCTTCGGGCTCGGCGAGGCCGCCGTCTGCGCGGTCGAGGCCGCCCTGCTGGCGCCGCTCGCCGGGACGTCGGTGCGCGGCCCGCTGCCCTGGGTCGCCGCCGCCACGGCCAACGCCGCCTCCGTCCTGGCCGGGCTGCTGCTCGGGCGGTAGGGCCCGCGGCGCCGGGTGTCGGTACGGTGGGCCGTCGAACCGCAGGTAGCCGCGGAGACGCGCTGGAACGGGCCGGGGGCCGACCGATGATCGTGGTGGACGCATCCGCACTGGTGCTGGCACTCGCCGACGGGGGCGAGCGCGGGGCCGCCGCCCGGGCCGAACTCGCCGCCGACCCCGACTGGACGGCCCCCGAACACGTCGTCGTCGAGGTGATGCAGTCGCTGCGCGGCCTCTACCTCGCCAGGGAACTGACCGCCGACCGGGTCGCCGAGCTCACCCGCGAACTGGCCGGGCTGGCGATCCGCAAGGTCGAGGTGGCACCGCTGCTCGCACGGATCTGGGAGCTCAGGGACAACCTCACCCCGGACGACGCCGCGTACGTGGCCGTCGCCGAGCTCCACGGGGTGCCGCTGGTCACCGCCGACCTGCGGCTGATGCGCGCCAGCGGGCCGCGCTGCGAGATCCGGGGGATCCGGCGGGCCGCGGACCGGGCCTGACGGTGCCCTCGGCGGCCCGGCCGCGTTAGCAGGGTGTCCGTCGTCCTGCCCGTGGGAGGCCCCCGATGCCCGCTCCATTCGCCGCCGCGCTGCTGCCGCTCGCCCTGCTCGCCCCCGCCGCGTCGCCGGTCTCCCTCGTCGAGGCCGACTTCGACCCGGCGACGGCCTTCGTCCCGCCCGCCGCCGTCAGCTACGCGGACGACCTCGTGCCGTACGGCTCGCACGCGACCGTCGTCACCGACCGCTCGGCGCCCGGACGCACCGTGCTCACCGTGACCGTCACCGGGCTCGCGCCCGGACACGAGTTCCCGGCGCACCTGCACACCGGCGCCTGCGGGGCCGACCCGGCCTCGTCCGGGCCGCACTACCAGGACGCCGTCGACCCGGTGCAACCGTCGACCGACCCGGCCTACGCCAACGACCGCAACGAGCTGCGGCTCGTGCTGCGCACCGACGAGCGGGGCGACGCCACCGCCTCGGCCGCGGTGGCCTGGCAGCCGCGGGCGGGCCAGGCCCGCTCGCTGGTGCTGCACGCGGGCACCCCGGCCGGCCCGCACGCGGCGGGCGACCGGGTGGCCTGCGTCAGGCTGGAGAAGTAGCCCCCGGGCCCGTGCGCGGGCCGGGGTGGCCGGGGCGGGACGGGATCCAGGGCCGGGGGCGGGGGCGGGGTTGAGCGTCGTCAGGAACCGAGGGTGGCGACCAGGACCGCCTTGATGGTGTGCAGGCGGTTCTCGGCCTGGTCGAAGACGACGGAGTGCGCCGACTCGAACAGCTCGTCGGTGCACTCCAGCTCGGTCATGCCGGTCGCCTCGTACATCTGCCGGCCGACCACCGTGCCGAGGTCGTGGAACGCGGGCAGGCAGTGCAGGAACTTCACGGCCGGGTTGCCGGTGGCCCGGACGGTGTCCATCGAGACCTGGTACGGCTTGAGCAGCTCGATCCGCTCGGCCCAGACCTCCTTGGGCTCGCCCATCGACACCCAGACGTCGGTGTAGAGGAAGTCCGCGCCGGCCACGCCCTCGGCCACGTCCTCGGTGAGCGTGATCCGGGCGCCGGTGGAACCGGCCAGCGCCTCGGCCGCCTTGCGGACCTCCTCGGCCGGCCACAGCGCGCGCGGGGCGACGATCCGGATGTCCATCCCCAGCAGGGCGCCGGTGACCAGCAGCGAGTTGCCCATGTTGGAGCGGGCGTCGCCGAGGTAGGCGAGGGCGACCCCGGTGAGCGGCTTGGTGGTGTGCTCGGTGATGGTGAGCACGTCGGCGAGCATCTGGGTCGGGTGCCACTCGTCGGTGAGGCCGTTCCAGACCGGGACGCCGGCGTGCGCGGCCAGCTCCTCGACGACCTCCTGGCCGTGGCCGCGGTACTCGATGCCGTCGAACATCCGGCCGAGCACCCGGGCGGTGTCCCGGATGGACTCCTTGTGGCCGATCTGCGAGCTGGCCGGGTCGAGGTAGGTGGTGGAGGCGCCCTGGTCGTGGGCGGCCACCTCGAAGGCGCAGCGGGTGCGGGTCGAGGTCTTCTCGAAGATCAGCGCGATGTTCTTCCCGCGCAGCCGGGGCTGCTCGGTGCCCGCATACTTGGCCGCCTTGAGCCCGGCGGCGAGGTTCACCAGGAAGCGGAACTCCTGGGGCGTGAAGTCGAGCTCCTTGAGGAAGTGCCTGTTCCGGAGGTTGAAGGCCATACCGGGCTCCTGGGACGACGGGACGTACGGGAAAGCGGCAAGTGTATACGACGTTCAGAATTTCTATACAAAGCAAGGGTGAACGAGGGGGGAGACCGGACGGACTCCCCCCTCGTACCAGTCTGCCCAGTCCTCGGTACCAGTCCGCCCGGTCCGCCCGGTCCGCGCCCGGGACGGCCCCGTCGGCGGACTACAGGCGCGGATCCACCGGCTCGGACTCCAGTGCCAGCACCGCGAACACCGGCTCGTGCACCCGCCACAACGGCTCACCGGCCGCCAGCCGGTCCAGCGCCTCCAGACCCAGCGCGTACTCGCGCAGCGCCAGCGACCGCTTGTGCCCCACCGACCGCTCGCGCAAGCGGTCCAGGTACTCCGTGTAGTCCGGGCCGTAGACGATCCGCAGGTACTCCCGGCCGCGCACCTTCACGCCCGGCTGCACCAGCCCGCCCGGACGGCCCTCGCCCCGCGCGGTGCGCACCAGCGAGGCCAGCGGCTTGACCACCATGCCCTCGCCGCCCGCCGCGGTCAGCTCCTCCCACCAGGCCGTGGCGGCGGCCAGCGAGGCCTCGTCCGCGGTGTCCACCAGCAGGCGGCCGGTGCGGCGCAGCAACGGCTCCCGGGATTCCCCGGCGTGGGCGCCCCCGGCCTCCCCCGCGCGGGTGCCGTCAGCGGCGTCCGGCACCCGGGACGCGTCCCCGCAGGCCGCCTCGTCGGCGTCCACCAGCCGGTCGATCCAGGCCAGGTGCTCGTCGTGCGGACGCACCGCCAGGTTAGCCCCC
Source organism: Kitasatospora sp. NPDC051702 (assembly GCF_040681575.1). Taxonomy (NCBI): domain Bacteria; kingdom Bacillati; phylum Actinomycetota; class Actinomycetes; order Kitasatosporales; family Streptomycetaceae; genus Kitasatospora; species Kitasatospora sp. NPDC051702. Next base: position 30,409 of record NZ_JBFAZB010000020.1, on the reverse strand, counting down.
TCCGCGGCCAGCACCTGGAACGGCGCCAACCGGACGCCCGACAGGCCCTCGGTCGGCCAGCAGTAGCGCCGGTACGCCTCGGTGAACGCCTCCGCGTCCGCCGCCCGCCGGCGCTGGCGGCCGGTCAGCTCCGCCACGTCCAGCCCTCGGCCGGCCGCCCGCTCCAGCGCGGCCAACGCCTCCGGCAGCGCCGCGCCCGCCGCCGCACCGACCGCCGCGTACTGGCGGCGCAGCAGCTCGACGGCCTTCAGCGACCACGGCATCAGCTCGGCGTCCAGCAGCAGCCAGCCGGTGCCCAGCTCGTCGAAGAGACCCGACCGCTCGGCGGCCTCCCGCACCCGGCCCAGCACCGCGACGGTCAGCTCCTCGTCGGCGAGGAACGCCCGGCCCGTCCTGGTCCAGACCGCGCCCGGGCCGGCCACGCCGAACCTCCGCTCCAGCTCCCCGTCGTCCCGCGACACCAGCACCACCGCGCGCGAGCCCATGTGCTTCTCCTCGCAGACGAGGTGCCGCACGCCGTCCGCGCGGTAGCCGGCGAACGCCTCGTACGGGTGCTCCAGGTGGCCGTCCCGGCGGGAGGCCGCGCTCGGCGCCATGGTCGGCGGCAGGTAGGCGAGCAGCCGCGGGTCCAGCGCGAATCGGCTCATCACCTCCAGCGCCGCGGCGGCGTTCTCCTCCCGCACCGCGACCCGCCCGTGCAGCGCGGTCTCGACGCTGCGCCGGCCCGCCACGTCGGCGAGGTCCAGCGGACGGCCGTCGCGGGCGCCCGGCGCGTCGCTCACCAGCGGCCGCACCGGCGCGTACCACTCGCGCTCGGCCGGCACGCCCACCACCTCGCGCTCGGGGTAGCGCAGGGCCGTCAGGCTGCCGCCGAACACGCAGCCGGTGTCCAGGCAGAGGGTGTTGTTGACGAAACCCGCCGTCGGCACCGGGGTGTGGCCGTACACCACCAGCGCCCGGCCGCGGTACTCCTCCGCCCAGGGGTAGCGCACCGGCAGCCCGAACTCGTCGGTCTCGCCGGTGGTCTCCCCGTACAGCGCGTGCGAGCGGACCCGGCCGGAGTTGCGGCCGTGGTAGCGCTCCGGCAGACCGGCGTGGCAGACCACCAGCGCCCCGCCGTCCAGCAGGTAGTGGCTGACCAGACCGCGCATGAACTCCCGCACCTCGGCCCGGAACTCCTCGGACTCCCCGGCCAGCTGGTCCAGCGACTCCTGCAGGCCGTGGGCGACGGTGACCTTCTTGCCGTCCAGCGCGCGGCCCAGCTTGTTCTCGTGGTTTCCGGGCACGCAGAGCGCGTGCCCGGCCGCGACCATCCCCATCACCAGGCGCAGCACACCCGGCGTGTCCGGGCCGCGGTCGACCAGGTCCCCGACGAACACGGCGGTGCGGCCCGCCGGGGGCACCGCGTCCACCGGGCGGCCCCGGGCGTCCCGGGTCAGCGTGTAGCCGAGACGGGTCAGCAGGGTCTCCAGCTCGGAACGGCAGCCGTGGATGTCGCCGACGATGTCGAACGGGCCGGTCAGGTGGCGCAGGTCGTTGTAGCGCTTCTCCAGCTCGATCCCGGCCGACGCCACCTCGGCCGCACCGCGCAGGACGTGCACCTTGCGGAAGCCCTCGCGCTCCAGACCCTTGAGCGAGCGGCGCAGCTCGCGGTGCTGGCGGGGGACGACGTGCGCCGCCAGCCGGCGGTCCGGACGGCTGCGGTTGCGTTCCGCGCACACCCCGGGCGGGACGTCCAGCACGATCGCGATCGGCAGCACGTCGTGGTCGCGGGCGAGCTGCACCAGCCGTCGCCGCGCCTCCGGCTGCACGTTGGTGGCGTCCACCACGGTCAGCCGACCGGCCGCGAGGCGCTTGCCGACGACGTAGTGGAGGACGTCGAAGGCGTCGCCGGAGGCGGACTGGTCGTTCTCGTCGTCGGCGACCAGACCGCGGCAGAAGTCGGAGGAGACCACCTGCGTGGGCAGGAAGTGGCGCCGGGCGAAGGTCGACTTGCCCGAGCCGCTGGTGCCGATCAGGACGACCAGGGAGACGTCGGTGACGGGGAGACGGCGGGCGGCCGTCCCCTCTCCGGCTCCTTCGGTCCTTCCGTCGGTGGCTTCGTCGGTCATCGGGGATCGCCTCCTTCGGGCGTGGTGGGGGTGCCGGGCAGGGCGGGGGTGCCGGGCAGGGCGGGAGCGTCGGGGGCGCCGGGGGCGATCCGGAAGAGCGCCAGCTGGGTCGGCGCACCGACCTCCCCGTCCTCCGGGCCGACCGGGCGCAGCTCCACCGCGTACCCGTACGTGGCCGCGACCCGCTCGGCCCAGCCGCGGAACTCGGCCCTGGACCACTCGAAGCGGTGGTCGGCGTGCCGGACCGCGCCCGCCGGCAGGCTCTCCCAGCGCACGTTGTACTCGACGTTCGGCGTCGTCACGACCACCGCACCGGGCCGGGCCGCCCCGAACACCGCGTACTCCAGCGCGGGCAGCCGCGGCAGGTCCAGGTGCTCGATCACCTCGCACAGCACCGCCGCGTCGAAGCCCTTCAGCCGGGCGTCCGTGTAGGTCAGGGCGCCCTGTTCCAGCGTCACCCGGGCGGCCTGCCGCTCCGGCAGCCGGTCCAGCCGCAGGCGGCGGGCCGCCGCCTGCAGCGCCCGCGCGGACACGTCCAGGCCGAGGACCGCCGTGAAGCGGGCGTCCTTCAGCAGCTCGCCGACCAGCTCGCCCTGGCCACAGCCGAGGTCCGCCACCCTGGTCGCGCCCGTCTCGCGCAGGGCCAGCAGGATCGCGGCACGCCGCTGCTCGGCGAGCGACGGCGGCTTCGGGCCGTCCGGCACCACGGTCGGGTCCACGGCCTCGCCGGTGAGGGGCCCGGACACCCCGGGCCGCTCCCCGAAGCGGCCCCCCGGCCGCTCCCCGCTGTCCGGGCGGTCCTCCTCCAGCGGGCGGTCGTCGACCGCGTTGTCGACCTCCTCGGGGGTGCGGTCGTCCGCCTCCGCGAGCCGGGCCAGCTCCAGGCGCTCCATTGCCGCGCGGGTCAGCGACCAGCGCCGGGACAGGTAGCGGCGGGCGATCAGGGCGCGCTCCGGGTGGTCCGCCAGCCAGCCCTCGCCCGCGGCGAGCAGCTTGTCCACCTCGTCCGGGGCGACCCAGTAGTGCTTGGCACCGTCCAGCACCGGCAGCAGGACGTACAGCTGCTGCAGGGCGTCGGCCAGCCGCACCGACTCCGAGGCCAGCGCGAGCCGCACGTACCGGGACCCGCCCCACTGCGGGAAGGCCTCGTCCAGGGGAACGGTCCGCGCCTCGACCCGCCAGCCCAGCGGCTCGAACAGCCGGGCCACCAGCTCCGGGCCGCCGCCCTCCCCCGCACCGTTCGCCGGCACCGCGGGCAGCTCGATCCGCAGCGGGCGCGGCCGGTCCGCCAGCCCGGGCCGGGCCGGACAGTCGCCCTTCATCGCCGACCGGAACACCGTCCGCAGCGCCACCGCGAGCAGCGAGGACGCCGCGTAGGGGCGGTCGTTGACGTACTGGGCGAGCGCGAAGTCGGGCGAGCCGCCGCGGCCCTTGCCCCGGCCCCGGCGGACCAGCGCGATCGGGTCGACGTCCAGCAGCAGCGCCGCCGTGCAGACCTCGTCGCCCGCCTCGGGGTAGAAGACGTGCGCCTCGCCGTGCGACGTCGCGAAACGCTGGACCTTGTCCGGGTGCTTGTGCAGCAGGAAACCGAGATCGGTCGCGGGGCTCCCGGCGCTGCCGGTGGTGGAGATCGACATGAACACCCGCCCGAGTATCGCCGAGCGCGCGGGGGCCCGGCACCCGGGTTTTCACCCGCCGGGCGGCCTGGTCGGCGGCCTCCGGACCGGCCCGTCGGGCCGGTCGGGCACCACCGCGACCCCCGCCGGGCGCCGTGTCCGCACGATGGGCGTGTTCGGCAGCCCGGGCCCGCATTGGCTAACGTGCACGATGTGACTGCTGAATCCACCTCCCTCCCGAACGGCGCCGTCGCCGCAGGTCTGGCCACCATCGCCGCCGACGGCACCGTCCTCGACACCTGGTTCCCCGCCCCGGCCCTGGCCGCCGAGCCGGGCCCGGCCGGCACCGTCCGCCTGACCGCCGAGCAGGCCGAGGCCGAGCTCGGCGCCGGCGCGGCCGAGGCGCTGCGCGCCGACGCGCGCCGCGGCGTCGAGGTGGTCGCCGTGCGCACCACCATCGCCTCGCTCGACGAGAAGCCGCTCGACACCCACGACGTCTACCTGCGTCTGCACCTGCTCAGCCACCGTCTGGTCCAGCCCCACGGCCAGAACCTGGACGGCATCTTCGGTCTGCTCGCCAACGTGGCCTGGACCAGCATCGGCCCCGTCCCGGTGGACCAGGTCGAGCAGGCCCGTCTCGCGGTGCGCGCCCAGGGCGGCCAGCTCGCCGTGTACGGCATCGACAAGTTCCCGCGGATGACCGACTACGTCGCCCCGAGCGGTGTGCGCATCGCCCACGCCGACCGCGTCCGCCTCGGTGCCCACCTGGCCGCCGGCACCACCGTGATGCACGAGGGCTTCGTCAACTTCAACGCCGGCACCCTCGGCACCTCCATGGTCGAGGGCCGGATCAGCGCGGGTGTCGTCGTGGGCGACCACAGCGACATCGGCGGCGGCGCCTCGATCATGGGCACCCTCTCCGGCGGCGGCAAGCAGGTCGTCTCGGTCGGGCAGCGCTGCCTGCTCGGCGCCAACGCCGGCATCGGCATCTCGCTCGGCAACGACTGCGTCGTCGAGGCCGGCCTCTACGTGACCGCCGGCACCCGGGTCACCACCCCGGACGGCACGGTGGCCAAGGCCGTCGAACTGTCCGGTCAGGACAACCTGCTGTTCCGCCGCAACTCGCAGACCGGCGCCGTCGAGGTCATCGCCCGCTCCGGCTCCTGGGGCGGCCTGAACGCCGACCTGCACGCCCACAACTGACCCGCGGGCGCACGCCGTCGGGGGCCCGGAGCCGAGACCGCTCCGGGCCCCTCCGCGTGGCCCGGCGCCGTCAGGGCTTGCGGTGGCGCCCCGGCGCCCGGCGCGGCTGCGCCGGCCAGGCCGACCGCACCACGCCGTCACCCTCGATGCCGTGCAGGATCCGCTGCGCCGCCGCATAGTCCTCGGCGACGGCCTCGGGCAGCCACTGGTAGCCGTCCCAGCGCACGATCAGCCGCGGCTGCGCCGGCGCCACGTGCGCGCCGCGCCCCCGGCCCGCGTCCCCGCCGCCGCGGCTGCTGTCGTGGATGCCGTCGCGGGTACCGCCGTGGCCGCCGTCGCCTTCGGTGACTCCGAGCCCCACGGCCCGCAACTGCCCGACGGGCCGCCGCCGTTGTTCCCGCCTCGCCGCCCACTGGGCCAGCGGCTCCTCCTCGTCCATCGCCCCAGTCTGGCCCCTCGACCCCGGTGAGGGGCAGCCGAATCACCCTCCCGAGCGACACCCCGACGCAGCCTGACGCACCGCCCGCGCCGACGGCCGCCGCCCTTCCCGGGCCTCACCCGGACCGGCCCGCACCGGGACGGCGCCGGGCCCGTCGGCGCGGCGCCGAAGGCCCGGCGGCCGACCCGGGGAGCCGTATCCTCGCCGAGTGGACCGGCTCAGCGCCCTCCGCGGGCTCCGGCCCGTCGAAGCACTCGAGGAGCAGCTCGCCGCGCAGGTCGTCCAACTCCTCGACCGCTCCCGCCAGTAGGGCCTGCACCCACGCTTCCAGGGATCCGTTCGCCAACGCGGCGTTCGGCACCCGGCTGACCGGTGGCGGCCCCATCACCTCCCACCCCGACCCGCCGTCCGCGCGGAACAGCAGCCGGTACCAGTAGGGCTGCCAGTACGGCTTCTTCAACGAGGATCAACTCCCGGTGTCGTCTCGGTCGGTGAGCCCCTCCGGGGCCGGCCGTGCGGAGCCGGACCGGCCCCGGAGGGGGTGGGGGCCGGACCGGAGCGCCGCGGGGGACGCTCCGGACCTGCTCGGCGCAGCCCGGACCCCGCCGGGCTCAGCCCGTGGGGCCGCTCGGTGCAGGGGCGAGCTCGGCGGCCAGCCTGCTCAGCTCCGGCCCGTACGCGGGGTCGGTCAGGGCGGCGGCGAACTGGGCCCGCAGGTAGGCGGCGGGGTTGCCGGTGTCGTACCAGGTGCCGTCGATGACCTGCCCGTAGACGGCGCGCCGGGCCGCGTACGCGTTGATGGCGTCGGTCAGGTAGACCTCGTCCTCCGGCTTCTCGTGCCACCGGCGGGTGAGGTCGCGGATCTCGTCGACGATGCCGGGGGTGATCACGTACCCGCCGATGGCCGCGAAGGAGGAGGGGGCGTCGACCGGCTTCGGCTTCTCGACCAGGCCGGCGATCCGCAGCGAGCCGTTCCCGAGGTCCTCCTTCACCACCGGCACGCCGTAGCGGTAGGAGTCCTCGGGCGCCATCGGCATGAGCGCGAGGACCGGCGCGTTGGTCTGCTCGTACGCCCGGATGAGCTGCTGCGCCCGGGGCACCTCGGCGACGAAGACGTCGTCCGGCCAGAGCACCAGGAACGGCTCGTCGCCGAAGTGCCGGGCGGCATTGAGGACCGGGGTGCCGTTGCCGTACGGGCCGTGCTGGTACAGGTAGCTGATGTGCCCCTTGCGGGACAGCTCCCCGATCTCCTCCACCGCGTCCGCGAAGGCGGCCTTGCCGTCGCGGCGCAGCTGCTCCACGAGGACGGGGTTGGGGCGGAAGTGTTCCTGGATCAGGCTCTTGTCACCCGAGACGACGATGGTGATGTCGGTGACCCCGGAGTCGACGAGCTCACGGACGGTGTGCTCGATGACGGGCTTGTCCCCGACGGGGAGCATCTCCTTCGGGGTCGCCTTGGTCATGGGCAGCAGACGGGAACCAAGGCCGGCGGCCGGGATGACGGCTCGGCGAATCGTCTTGGGAGCCATGTGACCCTCTCTCATGTGCGGTGGTAATGCGCCGTGTTGGCGCGAAGGCCGATCGACGCTACCAGCGATGGAGGCGTGATCGTTTTCGGTGGTCGTGCGGCGCCCCACACCCGACGCCGCACGTCGGAGGCCGCACGCCGGAGGCCCGAAGCGGGCCCGCGGGGTGGCGAGGGCCGCGGGGTCGGCGGGGCCGGAAGCCCGCAGGTGCCGGCCCGGAGCCGCCCCGCCCTGGGCATGCCAGGGGGCGCGCTTTAGCCCAGGCTGCTCCGCGGCGGCAACCCCGGCTCACCCGGGAGGCTTACGGCCCAGCGGAGTTGGACCGCATCGGGTGGTGCGCGGTGACCGGCCGCCGGAACGGTTCGTTGGGCGCTGCGGCGGGGCGTGCGCCTCCGGTGGCAAGGCGTCTGCCACCCCCGCCGCGCGGCCGGGCCACCGCCGGCCGCTTCACACCGCACTACCGATCCGAAGAGGTCCCGTCATGTCCGAACCCTCTGCCACGCCGCAGCTCCCGAGCAGCTCCACGGTCTCGGGCGCCGGCGCATCGGCCGGGCCCGCCGCGCCCAAGAGCCTGCTGGAGCAGATGCAGGAACTGCTCGCCTCGGTGACCGCGGACATCGCCGAGCTGCAGTCCGCCACCGCGGCCGGCTACCCCGCCGGCACGGACACCTCCGCCGCTCCGACCGCGCCGGGCGCCCGGTAGTCCGGAACCCCCTCCGCCGGTCCGCCCTCACCCGGCGGGCCGAGCCGGACCACGAGTATCGGTGAACCGCGACCGGCCGGCGCGGCCTCCCCCCGGCCCGGCCCTGCCGCACGCGCCGCCTCCTCGGCCCGGCTCGCCGCCTTCCGCAGCAGCCCGGTGAGGTCCTTGCACTCCGACACCGCGTCGACGCCGTCGATGCACGTCCAGTAGAGGCTCTCGGTGTCGGCGCCGCAGGCCAGCACCACCAGCGTCTCCCCGACGTCCCGCAGGAGCCCGTCGAGCTCCCCCAGGGCCGTGGCCGGGTCGCCCAGTTCGGTGAGGCGCCCGGCCCGCCCGCCGTTCAGCACCGCGGCCCTGACCACCGAGCGGTCCAGGCAGACCGCCGCGTGCGCGCCGGCCTCGGACAGCTGCTGGCCCAGACCGGTGAGCCCGTCGTCCTCCAGCTCCGCCAGCCGGGCTCCCACCGCCTCGGTGAGCAGCGCGGCCTGCCGCGCCTCGGCCAGGACGTCCGGTACGTGCCTGGCCTCGGCCAGGGCGTGCCGGGCCCTCCTGATCAGTCGCAACGCCTCCATGGCGGCCACTCCCCTCGCTCGCTGTCGCCGTGGGACCGGCGGCCGCCGGAGGGGCGGTCGTGCGGTCACGGCGAAAGCGTGCGGCGAAGCCGTCGGGCCCGCATCCAGGAATGCGGAAGCTGTGGAAAACTCCGGGGTTGTGGATGACTTCCGTCCCTCACAAGGGTTGGTCGCCCACGTCCGGGTTGACGTCCGACGGCTCGGTCGGCACCGGGAAGCGGGATTCGTTGCGCTCGATCTTGGCCGCGAGTGCCTCCAACGGGTCCACCCCGACGACCGTGCAGAACTGCACCAGGTACGCGAGGACGTCCGCGACCTCGTCCCGCACCCGGTGGGCGCGCTCCGGGTCGGACATCACCGCGGCCGCCTGCTCGGGCGTCAGCCACTGGAAGATCTCCAGCAGCTCCCCGGCCTCCACGCTCAGGGCCGCCGCCAGGTTCTTCGGGGTGTGGAAGGGCTCCCACCGCCTGGCCGCCGCGAAGTCCGACAGCCGCTGCCGGAGGCCCTCCATCGTCGGACCCGAGGGCGCCGGCGCCCCCGGCGATCCCGCGGGCTCCGGCGATCCAGCGGACCCCGGCAACCCCGGCGACGCCGCGGATCCCGCAGCACCCCCGGCCGCCTCAGCAGCCCCGGCCCCCGCAGCCCCGGCCGGCCCCGCCGGCCCCGTCACTCGTTCGTTCACCCGTCCAGGTCTACCTCATCCGCCGCCGCTCCCGCCGCGTCCCCCCGCCCGCACTGGGCCGGCACCCGGGCCGCCCCGGACCGCAGCACGGTGTGCCCGGAGTCCGGGTCGCGCCGGCACTCGACCAGCGCGGCCGCGCCCGCGCCCAGGTCGGCCGCGCCCAGCGCCTCCCGCGCCGCCGCCGGTTCCTGCAGCGCGGCCAGGACCCGCAGCTGGTTGCGTCCCGACATCTCCCGTGCGAGCCGCAGCAGCGAGGCGGTCTGCTCGGTGGAGAGCCCGGCCCCGAGGTCCTCGGCGAGCACGGTGAGCTGCCGGTGCGCCCAGGGCACCTCGGCGGCCGGGTCGAGGTCGAGCACGCCGGCGCCGGTGAGGAGCACGGCGGCGAAGGCGAGGTGGCGCAGCATCCCGTCGGAGGCCTGGTCGGCACCGGTGCGCCCGAGGACGCCCTCGTCGAAGACCGCGAGGACGCGCCGTTCCGGCCCTTCGCCGCGGTGCGCGAGGGCGAGCCCGAGCAGCGGGTGCGGGGCGGCGGACTGGACGACGCGCAGCAGCTGCCCGTAGCGCCGCGGGCACTCGCCGGCCAGCCGGGCGATGACGGCGGAGACGTTGGCCGCGTTGCTGCGCAGCCGGGCCTGCGGGTCGGGGCGGGCCCAGCCCCGCATGAGGGCGGGGACGGGGTGGACGGGGAAGACCTCGCGCAGGGCGGTGAGCAGGTCCTCCGCGGCGGCCAGGACCAGGCGTTCGCCCGGGGAGGAGCCGGCGACGCGCAGCGGGAGCTGCGCGCTGATCATGGTGCCGCTGGGGAAGGGCGCCCGGATGTCGCCCTGGCGGGTGTCGTTGTGCCAGCAGACGTTGACGCGCCGCTTGCGGACGTCCTGCTCGCCGGTGTCGACGAGGGTGCGGCCGTCCAGGGTGAGCGATTCGCGGGCGATCCGGACCGGGCCGTCGGTGCGCACGACGACGTCGAGCCGGATCCGGCCGTGCGGGGAGCGGACGGTGCAGCCGAGGATGATCGCGTCCCGCCCGTGCGGGACGCAGCCGGCGAGGCCGCCCCGGACGGGCTTGGCGAGGGGGCCGGTCCGGTCCGGCAGTCCGTCGAGGGAGCCGGCGACCTCCTCCCCGAGGGCGAGCCGGGAGAGCACGGCGAGGGCGTCGAGGGCGTTGGACTTGCCCACCCCCGCGGGCCCGTGCAGGACGGTGAGGGGGGCGAGCGGCAGGACGGCCCGCCGGTAGGACTTGAACGAGGTGAGCCGGAGCTCCTCGACCGTGGGGCGTGTTACGGGCGGCCGATCGGGCCCCGGGGCGCCCGGTCGGAGGTGGGCCGGCGCGGCGGGCCGGGTGGCGTCGCGGTTCACCCGTCGGACGTTAGCCGCAGCCCGGTCGGCAGAAACGTGCCTGCTCGGCAGATTCATCCCAACGTGGCGGACCCGCCCGGTCCGGTGACCGACCGCGCAGCGCCGGGCGGCCGCCGACCGCCAGCGCCAGCGCCTGCGCCTGCGCCTGCGCCGTCATCGACGGCGTGGGCCGCGCCGTCACCGGAGGCCTCGGCCGCGGCGTCCCGGCCCCGCACCGCTCAGCGCCGGTAGGCGGCCACCGTCACCGAGGCGGTGACCTCGACCGGGTCGGGCAGCCCGGCGAGGGCCTCGGCGAGCCGGCCGGGGTCGGTGTGCCAGGCGCTGGGACCCATGCCGACGACGGTGCGGACCTCGTCCGGGCCGAGCCGCAGGGTGAACTCGACCTGCCGCTGCCCGGCCGGGGTCAGGTGGGGGTTGAGCTTCTCGTCGATCCGCCGCTGCTTCTCCTCGTCGACCGACAGCAGCCCCAGCGCGTCGACGAGTTCGCGCAGGTGGCGCGAGGTGGGCGAGACCAGCAGCAGGGTGGCGCCGGGGCGCAGCACCCGGCGGATCTCGGGCCCGTTGCGGGGTGCGAAGACGTTGAGCATCAGCCCGGCGGAGGCGTCCCGCAGCGGCAGCGGCCGCCAGGCGTCGCAGACCACGGCGCCGATCCGGGGGTGGGCCCTGGCCGCGCGGCGCAGCGCGTACTTGGAGATGTCCAGGGCGGCGCCGGCGCGGTCGGGCAGGGCGTCGAGCACGTGGGCCAGGTAGTGGCCGGTGCCGGCCCCCAGGTCGGCGACGAGGCCGTCGGGGTCGGCGGCCCCGGCCTCCTCCGCGAGGGCCTCGGCGATGGGCCGGTAGTGGCCGGCGGCGAGGAAGTCGGCGCGGGCGGCGACCATCTCCGCGGTGTCACCGGTGCCGGTGTGGGCGTCGCCGGCGAGGAGGCTGACGTAGCCCTGCTTGGCGAGGTCGAAGCTGTGTCCGGCGGGGCAGCGCAGGGTGCGGTCGTGCCGGGTGAGGGCCTGCGCGCAGTGGGGGCAGGCCAGGTAGTGCTCGATGTCCTGCAGCAACGTTCCGTCTTCTCTCGCCGTTCGCCCCGCGCACCCGCGGACCCACGGGTCCCCGGACGCCCGGGGTCCTGCTGGCCCGGTGGCCCTGGGCAGCCAGCCTAGGCCCTCCGGGCCGACCGGGCCGGAGCCGTGCCCTCGCACCTGCCCGCCCCGGTTCCGTCTGCCCGGGGCGCCGGCGGCCCCGGGGCGACGACAGCGTGGCACCGCTCCCCCGACCGCTCCCCGACCGGGCTACCCGACTGGCTACCCGACCGGGATCCGCCCCCGCTCCGCCGCGACGCGCAGGGCGAGCGCGGCGAGCGCCTCGGGCGCACCGGCCCGGCCGCGGATGCCGGGGAAGGCGTTGACGTCGACGATGACGGGCTCCGCCGGGCCGTCGAGCAGGTCGACGCCGTAGACGTCGAGCCCGAACACCTCCCCGACGCGCAGGGCGAGCGCGGCCCGGTCGGCGGGCGGCTCCCAGTCCTCGGCCGGCCCCGACTTCCCCGAGCCGGAGGCGAGTTCGGACTGCCGGCGGGCCGCGAAGACCTGCCGGTCGACCACCCACAGCTTCTGGTCCCAGCCGGTCCCCGGGACGAAGGGCTGGGTGACGACGGGCTCGTCGGGCCAGCGCGCGGCGAGTTCGCGCAGCCGGTCGGGATCGTCGACCCGGGCGACCAGGTCGTGCCGCCTGCTGTGCCGGCTCTTGACCACGAACGGGTGGGCGGGGGCGACGAGTTCGGCCAGCCGGCCGGCGTCACCGGTGGCCGCGAAGGGGAGCCCGGCGCCGCGCGCGAGCTCGGCCATCCGCACCCGGTCCTGGCAGAGTTCGGTCGCCGCGGCCGAGTTGACGACGGGCGCACCGCGGCGCTCCAGCTCCCGGGCGAGCGCGAGTGCCTGCGGCGTGCGGGCCTTGAGCAGGTAGACGTCCGCCGACGCGTCCGCCGGTCCGGCGGGGTCGACGGCCAGCACCTCGTGCCGGCGCCCCAGCAGTGCGGCGGTCGCCGCGAGCACCGGGTGCCCGGGGTCGCCGGTGATCAGCCCGATCCTCATATCGCCCCGCCGAAGTCCCGACCGCCGAAGTCCCGGCCGCCGAAGTCACCACCGAACTCGCCGCCGAAGTCCCGGCCCGCGAACTCACCGCCGCCGAGGTCCACCCCGCCGAACCCGCCGCCGGCCGGTACCAGCGCCGGGGCGGGCGCCGAGACGGCCGTCCCGCTGCGCGCGAGCCGCAGCACCGCCCGGGCGACCCTGGACACCGCGTCGGGCACCTTGCGGAAGCTCGGGAAGTCGTTGATGTCCACGACCACCGGCCCGTCCGGTCCGAGCAGCACGTCGACGCCGTACAGGTCGAGTCCGAACACCTCGCCGACCTGCGCCGTGATCCGGGCGACCTCGGCGGGCAGCGGCACCTGTCGTTCGCGGACGCCCTGCCCGGGGTGGATCGGGGAGGAACGTTCCGTCGCGAAGAGCTCCCCGTCGACGCAGTACACCTTGAGGTCGGTACCGGAGTTGGGCACGTACGGCTGGGCGATCAGCAGCCCCTCGCCGGCGAGCTCGGGGCCGAGGTCGAGCAGGTGGTCGGGGCTGGTCACGAGCCGGACGGCGCGCCCGGAGCTGCCGTCGGCGGGCTTCACCACGAGCGGGTACTCGGCGGCGGGGATCTCGGCGAGCCGCTCCCAGCGGGCGGCGGCGTAGGTCACGGGGACGGGCAGGCCGCGGGTGCGGGCGATCACGGAGGCGAGCGCCTTGTCGCGGACGCTCCGGATGGAGCGGACGTCGTTGACGGTGGTGAGGCCGACGGCGGCCGCCGCCTCCAGCAGGGTGAGCCCGGGACCGCCGGACACCGTCTTGAGCACCCAGGCGTCGTGGCTGCCGGCCCGGACCGCCTCGGAGATCGCCATCAGCGAGTCACCGGGGCGCAGCACGTCCACGTGGTGTCCCCACTCGGTGAGCCGGCGCACCACGTCGAGCGGCATGCCGTCCTGCCGGTAGTGCTCCTCCACCAGAAAGCAGAGCCTCATGGGCCTGTCTTCCCCCCTTGCCTTGCCGAGTGCGGACGTCCGCCGTCCCCCTCCGGCAGTTGTGAAGGCATCAGCATGCCACGCGGTGTACACACAAGATCGCTGCGAGCCGGTAAGCGTTCGGCAACAATCGGGCTCCCGGCCCGGTCCCGGGCGGCGGGTGCCGGTCCGGGAGACGCGTGCGGACGGCGGCGGGCTCCGGGGACAAAGCGGTGGCGGCCCCGGCGGGCCCCCTGCTTGGATGCACGCCGTGACTTCTGCCGATCATGATCCCGACCGTTCCCTGCTCGACGCGATCGAGCGCTACTACGACGCCGTGCCGCGCAGCGCCGCACGGGCCGAGGACTTCGGCCCGCTGACCCTGTTCGTCCGCGAGGGCGCGGGCTGGCCTTACTACGCCCGCCCCACGCTCGGCCACCGGGGCCCGGCCGCCACCGCCGCGGACGTCCGGCGGGTACTGGGGCGTCAGCGCGAGCTGGGGCTGCCGGAGGCGTTCGAGTGGGTGGCCGAGCACGACCCCGCGCTGCGCGCCGCGGTGGAGGCCGCCGGGCTGGTGGTGCACGAGCACCCGCTGCTGGTGCTGGGCCCCGGGGACGAGCCGGCCCCGCTGCCCGGGCTGCCGGAGGGGACGCGGGTGCGGGTCCTGGCCGCGGACGCGCCGGAGCTGGCGTCCGCCGTCACCGTCCCGCACCTGGCGTTCGGCGACCCGGGCACCGGGGTGGGCACCGCCGGTGCGGCCGAGCTGGCCGAGGCCGTCGAGCGGATGGTCGCGGAGGGCGCGGTGGAGCGGATCGCGGGTCGGATCACCGCCGGCACCACCGTGCTGGCCGCCGCGCTGGCGGACGGTGCGGCGCTCTGCGCGGGCCAGCACAATCCGGTCGGCGCGGTCACGGAGGTGGCCGGGGTGGGAACGCTGCCGTCGGCGCGGCGGCGCGGGCTGGGCCTGGCGGTGACGGCCGCCCTGGTCGCGCACGCGCGGGCGAACGGCGTGCGGACGGTGTTCCTGTCCGCGGCCGACGAGGACGTCGCCCGGATCTACCGCCGGGCGGGGTTCCGCCCGTTCGCGACGGCCCTGATCGCCGAACCGGCCCCGGAGCGGTCCGGATCCTGACCTCCCCGGCCCCGGCGGCCGCAGAGGTCGATCGGGCCGCACGGGCCGGTCGGACGGCCGGCGGGGCGGTACCGCCCCGGGCGCGGGGCGGCCGGGACGGGGACCGAAGCGGCGGCGGAAGGACGGGGCGGGGCGGGGACGGCGACGGGGACGGCCGTCAGTCGTCGTCCTCGTCCTCCGCCCCGCTGACACCCTCCCCCTCGGCCTCGTCCACCACCCACGCCGACAGCCGCTCGGCGACGCCGGACACCCCGAGCCGGCCCTCCCGGATGGCCCGGGCGAGGCTGCGCACCTCGCGCGCGGTGGTGGCGACGGTGCAGCCGCTGGCGACCAGGTAGGCGTAGGCGACGGCCGTCGCGAAGAGTTCGTTGGTCTTCTCCAGGGCCGGCACCCGGATCAGCTGGTGCATCAGGGCGGCGGCGCGGTCCTGCGGTTCGGGGTAGACGTCGATGTCGAAGATCTCCGCCTGGTGCCGGGTGACGGCCGCGAGCAGTGATCCGTAGTCGGTGACCTGCGGGTCACCGGGGGTGTACTGCTCGGCGGTCATGAGCAGCCACGAGAGGTCGACCTCCAGTTTCAACGGCGCACGTCCTGCAGGTCGCCCGGCTCCCCGAACTCGGCGAGGAAGGCCGTCTCGTACTCCTTCATGAACTGGGCCGCCGCGTCGACGAAGGCCCGCCCCGCCTCGCCCATGTCCTGCTGGACCAGGCGCTCGATGTACTGGTTCATGCTGATCCCCTGCTGCTCCGCCCGTTCCCGGGCCATCTCGGCGGTCGTGGCGTCCACCCGGACGTTCAGCTGCTTCTTACCCATGAATCCCAAGCTAGCGCCGAAGTGCTAGCACAACAAGGGCGCGCGCACCGACGCCGCACGCCCCGAACGAGCCCCCCGCACCCCCGCACCCCCGCACCCCCGTAGGCCCCGAGACCCCGGCCGCCCGAGCACCCCCTGAACGCGCGACGGCCACGCCCGCGGCGAGGAGCCGCGGCCGTGGCCGCCCGGAGTCGGAACCGGAGTCGAACCCGGAGCCGGAACCGGAACCGGATCAGAACCGGGCCCGGATCAGAACTGGGTGCTGACCGTCACCCCGCTGAAGTCGGTGGCGGCGTACAGGCTCACGTAGCGGTACCCCGCGGTCGGGTTGGTCACCGTGATGCTCTGCGCGGTGCCCGGGTTGGTCGAGGAGGCGGTGAAGGCGTTCGGCGAGGCCCAGGTGTCCGCGTTGTAGTACAGGTACGCGGTGCCGGTGCCGCCGGACGTGGTGACCTTCAGCGTGCTGGTGCCGGCCGGCAGGTAGACGTACAGGTAGTCGAGGTTGCCGGCGGTGGCGGTGCGGCCGGCGCGCGAGCAGTTCTGGCCGAGCGCGTCGGCGCGCTGGTCGGTGCAGGCCGGCGGGGTGGTGGTGCCGGTCCCGGTGGTGACGGTGACGGAGGCCGGGGTGCTGGCGGTCCGGCCGGTGTCGTCGGTGACGGTCAGCGCGACGGTGTAGGTGCCCGCGGCGGCGTAGCCGTGCGACGGGTTCCGCTGGTCGGACGAGGTGCCGTCGCCGAAGGTCCAGTGCCAGCCGGTGATCCGGCCGGGGCCGGTCTGCACGGACCGGTCGGTCAGCGTGACGGTGGGTCCGCTGACGCTCTGGTCGAAGAGCGCGGTCGGGCCGGCCGCGTAGCAGGCGCCGCCGGCGCAGGCGTCGAGCCAGGCGTCGAAGTCGGCGTCGTAGCCGGTGCCGATCCCGTTGTAGACGGCGTAGCCGCCCGGGTAGTCGCCGGTGCGGAAGCGGCCGAGCATGGCCTGGACGTCCGCCGGGTGCTTCTCCACCATGTACCGGACGGCGAGGTAGCCCCACGGGTAGGTGCGCACCGTGTCCGAGTTGTCGTAGGTGTTCTGGAAGACGGTGCTGAGCTTGTAGGTGTGCTTGGCGGCCTCCGCCATCGCCTGGGTGTCGGTGGTGCCGCGGTAGGCGTAGGACTCGTACTCGGCGACGCCCTCGATCCACCAGATGTCGGGCACGGAGATCTCCGTGGAGAAGTTGCCCTTCATGTCGTAGATGCCGTCGAGGTAGTGCGTGTACTCGTGGTTGAGGTTCCACACGTTGGCGGTGAAGCCGTCGTTCCACGACTTCTGGTACATCACGCACACGGCCCGGTTGTTCGGGTCGGTCGGGTCCATGACGGTCTGGCCGCCGTTGTTGGTGGAGTTGCCGAAGATCGCCCAGGAGTAGGTCAGGTAGTCGGCCTGGTTGGCGAAGACCGCGAGGGTGAGGTCCTTGCCGTACGGGTTGACCGGCCCGCCGTCCTTCACCAGGTTGTGGAAGAAGGTGTCCTCACCGCGCAGGCTGGCGCAGACGGCGGCCAGGTCGGCGGGCGACAGCGCCTCGGTCTGGATGGTGCGGTTGTCGCAGACCAGTTGGGCGGGCAGCACGGCCGCGGTGAGCTTCGCCGGCAGGTCGCAGGTGCCGTAGTAGGAGCACTGGCCGGGGTCGAAGGCGTTGGCCTGGTAGGCGGTGTGGACGTACAGCGGGCCGGTGGGGCCGGTGATCCGGGAGGCGTCGAGCACCGCCTTGACCTGGCCCTTGACGGCGGCCTCGACGGCGGGGCCGTCGCCGGCCATCCGGCCGAGGTCGTTGCCGGCGTTGACGTCGAGGTAGGCGTTGGCGGTGCCCAGCAGGTCCTTGTGGTTGATCGCGAAGGAGCCCAGGGCGGTGCCGATGCTCGGGTCGGCGCTGACGGCCCGGACGAAGTCGGTGTTCCAGTTGCCCCGCCACAGTGGCGCGGACAGCACGGAGTTGACGGCCTTGAGCATCTTCGGGAAGGCGTTGTACGAGGCGTCGTAGCCGTTCAGCACCTGCTTGTAGACGCCCAGGTAGGAGCCCTGCAGGTTGGCGCTGTCGGTGAGGACCAGCACCTCGGCGAGCACCGCGCCGTTGTCGTCGGTGACGTCCGTCCAGTGCCGCCCCGCGAAGAAGGCGTCGAGTCCGGCCTTGCTGGCGGCGGTGAGCGCGGCGTCGTAGGGCCCGACCGCGCCCGCGTTGTTGGACTGCACGTAGTAGCCGGCCCGCAGGAAGAGCACGAGCTGGAGGATGCCGGCGGAGTTGTTCCCGGCGTAGGTCGCCGCCAGGCCCTGGTAGGCCTTGGCCACGGTGAGCATCTGCGGTTCCTTGAAGATCCGGCCCGCGTCGGCGCCGGTGACGTTGAACAGCGTGTTGACGCAGTCCGTGGTCGAGCTCTCGAGGAAGGAGACCAGGTCGGAGCCGCTGCGGCTGCCGAAGTCGGCCGGGGTGCAGGTCTGCGCGGCAGCGGCCGTTCCCGCGCCGGCGGCGGCCGCCTTCAACGCGCCGGCCTCCCCGCTCGCGTGGCGGGCGGCGGCCGCGGGTGCCTGCGGGCGGCCCGGGGCGGGCGCGGTCTGCACGGTGGTGCCGGCCGGCTGGCCCAGCACGGCCTGGCCGAGCAGCGCGGGCGGCAGCGGTGCGGCGGCGGGCGCCACGGCGGGCGCGACGGACTCAGCGGGGTCGGCCGTGAGGAAGGCGCCCAGCGGCTGGGGAACGGCGGTGGCGGCGCCGGTGCCGGTGCCCGCCGCCGGTGCGGCGGTGGACGGCCGGGCCGAGGGCCCGGGCGCGGCGAGCGCGGGGACCGGCAGCAGGGTCGCGGCGGTGGCACAGCCGGCGACGACGCCGGCCATGAGCGTGGGCAGGGGTATGCGAAGGCGCACTCTGGGGTCCTTCTCCGTGGGGGCGGTGACTGGACTACTGCCGAGGCATGGGGGAAGTCGACGTGATCCTGCCATCGGGCGCCGCGTCAGAACAATGTCACAGGTCATATGACATGAGGCGCGTCCGGCATAACACCGCCCCACCAGGGGCGTTCGGGGGGACGCCGGAACGAGGACCCGCCGCCCGGACCGCCCGCGGAACCGACCCGCACGCCCCGCCGGGCCCGCGACGGCCTACGGCCGGACCGGCCGGTACGTCCGCGCCGCCCAGGCCTGGAAGGTCGGCGAACCGGAGATCAGGTCCCGGTAGGCCGCGGCCGCCGCACCGAACAGCGTCTCCACCACCTCCCCGCTCACCCCCGCGGCCCGCCAGGCCAGCAGGTGGCGGACCCAGATCGGGGTCCCCGCGAGCGGCTTCACCAGCACCTCCGCCAGCGGGCGGGTGGTCGCCTGGACGACGGAGATGCCGAGCCCGGCGGCGATCATCTCCTGCAGCTCCAGCCGACCGCCGAGGAACTCGTGCACGGTCACCGGGGTGAAGCCCGCCGCGGCGCAGGCGCCGTAGAAGACGGCGTGCCAGCCGGCCCCGTCGTCGGGGGTGAGGAACCAGTCCTCCTCGGCCAGGTCCACCAGCGCGATCTCGGTGCGGTGCCGCAGCCGGTGGCCGGCCGGGAGCACCACGAAGGCCGGCTCGGTGACGATGCCGCGGTGCGCGACGGCCGGCGAGTGCCGCAGCTCCCGGCCGGGGTAGTCGACGGCGACGGCGGCCTCGGCGTCGCCCTGCTCCAGCAGCTCGACGATGTCGGAGGAGCGGTAGACGGAGCTCAGCGTGAAGCGCTGCTCGGGCCGCTGGTGCCGGGCCCGGGTGACCAGCCCGGGCAGGATCGGCGAGATCGTCGCGGCCAGCCGCAGCTCCTGGCGGACCGGCCCGTCGGGGGCCGTCGGGCGGCGGCCCAGGCAGTCGGCGCGGGTGAGCAGGTCGCGCGCGGCGGCGACCACCTCGACGCCGAAGCAGGTCGGTGCCACGCCGGCGGCCGTGCGCTCGAACAGCGGGGCGCCCAGGTGGCGCTCGATCCGGCGCAGCTGCGTACTGGTGGCCGGCTGCGAGGCACCGAGCAGGACGGCGGCCCGGCCGACGCTCCCGGTGTCGGCGATGGCGCACAGCACGCGCAGGTGCCGCAGTTCCAGCTCCATGACCCTCCCCCTCGCGCCCCGGCGGACGGCAGTGCAACAGCACACATGACATGTCGGCCGCTCACCTTCGCCCCGCGCGAATCGCCACGTCAAGCCCCTGCCGTGGCCCGGACGGCCGCACCGGCAGTCGCCTTTACCCGCGCATTGCGTCCCCCTGACCGGCCCCTGACCGGCCTCTGACCGGCCCCGGTCGGCCTCCGGCCCGCCGCCGGCCGGTCACGTCCCCCGGCACCCCGCCGACGGCGCGCCGTCACGGACCCCCGCCCCGACTCCCGGCCCCGGCCCCGGCCCCGGCCCCCGCACCGCACCGCACCGCCCGACGCCCCCCACCAGGACGAGTGAGACTTGAAGAGTCCTTCATCTTCCGGGACTCTGAACTCTCCTGAGCTTTCCGCGGAGCGGCACCGACCGGTGTGGAGGCCGGCAATGACAGCGATGTTCGACCAGGAGCTGCGCGAGCAGCTCGCCCAGGCCCGCCGGGACCTCGCGGCGGCCCGGGCCGAAGAGGACGCCGACGGCGTCGACGCTTACGAGGGCCGGATCGCCGGACTGCTCCGGCTCGCCGCCCAGCACGGGATCGACCTCCCGCACAGCGCCGACGAGGAGGAACGCAACGAACCCTGACGGCATCCCGCGCAGGGCACCCGACAAGGACGGAGGCGGCACCCGGAGGACCCCGGGCACCGCCTCGTCGTCATGTCGGACCGCGCCGACCGCGGGTCACTGCCCGGCCGGCTCCAGGATCGCGACGCACTCGAAGTGGTGCGTCATCGGGAACAGGTCGAAGGCCCGCAGGGACACCGGCCGGTAGCCGCCCTCGCGGAAGAACGCCAGGTCCCGGGCGAGCGCCGCGGGGTCGCAGGCGACGTACGCGATGCGGCGCGCCTCCAGGCCGACCAGGTGCGCGACGGTCTCCCGCCCGGCGCCGGAGCGCGGCGGGTCCAGGACGATCAGGTCGGTGGCGGTGATGCCGGTGCGCGGCAGCAGCGTCTCCACCCGGTCGCACTCGATCTGGACGTTGTCCAGCGCGGCCAGGTTGTGCCGGGCGTCGACCACGGCCTGCTTGGCGGACTCGATGCCGAGCACCGCGCCCTCCTCGCCGACCCGGTCGGCCAGCGCGCCCGCGAACAGGCCCACACCGCAGTACAGGTCGAGCGCGTTCTCGCCCCACTGCGGGTCCAGGCCGTCCAGGACGGCGTCGACCAGGGTGTCCGGCGCCTCGGGGTGGATCTGCCAGAAGCCGCCGTTGCTGACCCGCCAGGTCCGCCCGGCCGCCCGCTCGCGGACGAAGGAGCGCCCGTGCACGCGGTGCACGTCGCCCTGCTCGTCCACCCGGGCGATCGAGACCGGCTTGTCCAGCTCGACCAGCGGCAGCTGGGCGCCGGGGCGCGGGGTCAGCACGACCTGGCGGTCCGAGGAGCCGGTCGCGGCGAACACCTCGACCGAGGCGACGCCCGGCCAGTCCCGGCCCTCGACGCCCAGCTCGGTCACGCCCTCGGCGGCGATCAGGCAGCGGTCCACCGGCTGCACCTCGTGCGAGCGGTGCTTGCGCAGGCCGACCTTGCCGGTCTCCGCGTCCACCGCGTACTGCACCCGGGTGCGCCAGGCCGGAACCTGCCCGGCCGGGAGCTTGCCGCCGACCGGCTCGACGCTGCCGTCCCAGCCCGCCTCGGCCGGGGTGAGCCCGGCCAGCTTGGCCAGCTGCTCGGTGAGCACCTGGCCCTTGAGCTTGCGCTGCCCGCCGGGGGTGACGTGCTGCCAGTCGCAGCCGCCGCACTTGCCGGGCCCGGAGAACGGGCACGGCGGAGCGATCCGCTCCTTGGCGGGCTCCAGGACCTCGACGGCGTCGGCGCGCAGGAACCGGGACGTCGTGGTGCCCTCGGTGACCAGCGCGACCACCTTCTCGCCCGGCAGCGTGTGCCGGACGAACAGCACCCGGCCCTCGTGCCGGGCCACGCAGTGACCGCCGCCGTGCGCGACCGGGCCGACCTCGACCTCGTAGCGCTGCCCGACGAGCGGGTCACCGGACGGCGTCTCGGGCCGGGCCGCCCGGGCGGTGGTGCGCAGCGCCTTCGGCGGCCGCACGGCCTGCTTGCGCGGGGCCTTGCCCGACCCGCCCTTGCCGGCCGACCGGCCCGCCGCGTCCTTGCCCGCGGAGGCCTTACCTGCAGCGTCCCTGCCCGCGGCCGTCCGGCCCCCGCCCTGCGGCGAGGCGCCCTTGCCGGCCGCCGGGGAGCCCTTGCCCGCCGCGGCCGGGGCCGCAGCGGAGCCGCCACGGCCCGTCGACGGCTCCTGCGTCCGCTCGCCCGGGGCGAGCGGCGCGGTGCGCGCGGTGTACCCGTCGCGGTCGGTGGCCTCCGGACGGGACGGCTTGCCCCAGCGCGGCCGGGCTGCCTGCCCGGGCTGGGTGCCGCCCCGACGGGCGCCCTTGCCGGAGCCGCCGGAGGAACGGGGCGGATTGTTGCGGGTCACTGGGAGGAGTCCTTGCTGCGGTCGGAGGGGGCCCCGGTGCTCGGACCGGAGGCGACGGAATCCTTCGACTGTACGGCCTTCGGCGCCCGCGGCTCGCCACGGCGGACGGCACCCGGCGCGGACCAGGCCTTCTGCGGCTTGCGCCGCTCGGAGGACTCCAGCTGCCACGGCACCGAGGTGACCATCACGCCGGGCTTGAACAGCAGGCGCCCCTTGAGCCGAAGCGCGCTCTGGTTGTGCAGCAGGTGCTCGTACCAGTGGCCGACGACGTACTCGGGGATGTAGACCGACACCACGTCGCGCGGGCTGCTGCGGCGCAGGTTCTTGACGTAGTCCAGGACCGGACCGGTGATCTCTCGGAACGGCGAGTCCAGCACCTTGAGCGGCACCTCGATGCCGCGCTCGTCCCACTCCCGGCGCAGCGCCGCGGTGTCCTCCGGGTCGACGTTGACCGAGACGGCCTCCAGGGTGTGCGCACGGGCGAGCCGGGCGTAGGCCAGGGCGCGCAGCGCCGGCTTGTGCAGCTTGGAGACCAGCACGATGGCGTGCACCCGGGTGGGCAGCACCACGTCGTCGGGCTCCTCCGCGGCGGTGAGCTCGTGGGAGACCCGGTCGTAGTGGCGGCGGATGCCCTTCATCATCACGAACAGGACGACCATCGCCGCGATCGCGATCCAGGCGTGGCTGATCTTGGTGACCAGGACGACGATCAGCACGGCCATGGTCATCACCAGGCCGAAGGTGTTGATCGCCCGGCTGCGCTGCATGTGGCGGCGCTTGGCCGGGTCGGTCTCGGTGCGCAGCAGCCTGGTCCAGTGCCGGATCATGCCGGACTGGCTCATGTTGAAGGACACGAAGACGCCGACGATGTACAGCTGGATCAGCCGGTTCGGTTCGGCGTTGAAGGCGATGACGAACAGGATCGCGGCGATCGCCAGCAGGATGATGCCGTTGGAGAAGGCCAGCCGGTCACCGCGGGTGTGCAGCTGGCGCGGCAGGTAGCGGTCCTGGGCGAGGATCGAGCCGAGCACCGGGAAGCCGTTGAAGGCCGTGTTGGCGGCGAGCACCAGGATCAGGCCGGTGACGGCGGCGACGAAGTAGAAGCCGGGCGTGAAGTTGTTGAAGACGGCTTCGCTGATCTGGGCGAGCGCGGTCTTCTGGTGGTAGTCGGCCGAGGAGCCGACGAGCTGCTCGGCCGGGTTCTCGGCCATCTGGACGCCGGTGAGGCGGGCCAGCCAGATGATGCCCATGAACATCACGACGGCGATGCTGGCCATCATCAGCAGCGTGGTGGCGGCGTTCTTGCTCTTCGGCTTGCGGAAGGCCGGGACGCCGTTGGAGATCGCCTCCACGCCGGTGAGCGCGGCGCAGCCGGAGGAGAACGACTTGAGCAGCAGGAACACCATCGCGAAGCCGGCCAGCGAGTCGTTGCCCGGGGTCGCGGCGAGGTGGAAGCCGGAGCTCTCGGCGGGCATGTCCT
The DNA here is from genome assembly GCF_040681575.1 of Kitasatospora sp. NPDC051702. Lineage (NCBI taxonomy): Bacteria > Bacillati > Actinomycetota > Actinomycetes > Kitasatosporales > Streptomycetaceae > Kitasatospora > Kitasatospora sp. NPDC051702. Next base: position 7,188 of record NZ_JBFAZB010000020.1, on the reverse strand, counting down.
GGCCCAGCACGAAGTGCCGGAAGACCCCGTAGCCGACCATGCCGATCACGCCGACCATGAAGGCGTAGGTCGGGACGGCGAAGGCGGAGCCGGACTCGCGCACACCGCGCAGGTTCATGCCCATCAGGATCACGACCACGACGACCGACAGGGTCAGCTCGTGGCCGCGCAGTGAGGGCACGGCGGAGACGACGTTGGCGACGCCCGAGGTGGTGGAGACGGCCACGGTGAGCACGTAGTCGACCATCAGGGCGCTCGCGACGACGAGGCCGGAGTTGGGCCCGTGGTTCACGGTGGCGACCTCGTAGTCGCCGCCGCCACTCGGATAGGCGTGGACGTTCTGCCGGTAGGAGGCGACCACGGCGAGCATCACGATGGCGACGACGAGGCCGATCTGCCACGAGAAGTGGATCGCCGAGGCGCCCGCCACGGACAGCGTGAGCAGGATTTCCTCGGGGGCGTACGCGACCGAGGAGAGCGCGTCCGAGGCGAAGACGGGCAGCGCGATCCGCTTGGGCAGAAGCGTTTCGCCCAGCTTGTCGCTGCGCAGGGCGCGCCCGATCAGGATGCGTTTCGGTAGGTCAGTCGGCATAGGCACGTTAAGGAATCGTAGGGGCTCCCGAGCAATGCTCCGCCGTTTGTCCCCCCCTTCGTCGCGACTGCGTACTACGGACCGGCTAGCGTGTCGGATACGAGCCGACGGGCAACACATGCGTTGCGGGGTCGGCGCCCCACGAGAACGCTCGTCCCGGGATGCCGGGCGGGAAAGGGAGATGAACGGTGTTTGCGCAGGTCAAGAACCCTACGGGACGGGTGAGGTAGCGCCGGTGCACATCGTCATCATGGGCTGCGGCCGCGTGGGCTCGGCCCTCGCGAGAGCTCTGGAGAAACAGGGCCACTCGGTGGCCGTCGTCGACCAGGACCCGACCGCGTTCCGTCGGCTGGGCGCCGGCTTCAACGGGCGCCGGGTGACCGGCGTCGGCTTCGACCAGGACACCCTGCGCGAGGCGGGCATCGAGGAGGCCGGCGCGTTCGCCGCGGTCTCCAGCGGCGACAACTCCAACATCATCGCGGCCCGGGTGGCCCGGGAGAACTTCGGCGTCGAGAACGTCGCGGCCCGGATCTACGACCCCCGCCGTGCCGAGGTCTACCAGCGGCTGGGCATCCCGACCGTGGCGACGGTCCGCTGGACCGCCGACCAGATGCTGCGCCGGCTGCTGCCGAGCGGCTCCGAGCCGCTGTGGCAGGACCCGAGCGGTGGCGTCCAGCTGGCCGAGGTCGCCTACGACCCGGCCTGGGTGGGCCGGCGCATCGGCCTCATGGAGGAGGCCTCGGGCGCCCGGGTGGCGTTCGTCACCCGGCTCGGCGAGGGCGTGCTGCCCACGCCCCAGATGGTGGTGCAGGAAGGCGACCTGGTGCACGTGATGCTGCGCCGGGGCGACCTGACGGCGGTCGAGGCCGCGTTCGCGCAGGGGCCGAAGGAGGAGGGTCACTGATGCGGGTCGCCATTGCCGGGGCCGGTGCCGTGGGCCGCTCGATCGCGGGCGAGCTGCTGGAGAACGGCCACGAGGTCCTGCTGATAGACAAGAACCCCAACTCCATCTCGGTGGAGCGGGTGCCGATGGCCGAGTGGCTGCTGGCCGACGCCTGCGAGATCACCTCGCTGGACGAGGCCGCCCTGCAGCGCTGCCACGTGGTGATCGCCGCGACCGGCGACGACAAGGTGAACCTGGTCGTCTCGCTGCTCGCCAAGACCGAGTACGCGGTGCCGCGGGTCGTCGCCCGGGTGAACAACCCGAAGAACGAGTGGCTCTTCAACGAGTCCTGGGGCGTGGACGTCGCCGTGTCCACCCCGCGCCTGATGTCCGCCCTGGTCGAGGAGGCGGTCAGCGTCGGCGACCTGGTCCGCCTGATGCGCTTCAGCCAGGGCAACGCCAACCTGGTCGAGCTGACCCTGGCGGCCGACACCGAGCTGGTCGGCACCCGGGTGGGCGACGTGGCCTGGCCGCAGGACACCGCCCTGGTGACGATCATCCGCGAGGGCCGGGTGCTGGTGCCGGGCAAGGACGACACCCTGGAGGGCGGCGACGAGCTGCTCTTCGTGGCCGCGCAGGAGCGCGAGGAGGAGCTCGAGGACCTGCTCTCGGCGACCTCCGGCGCCCAGTAGGGCCACCACGACGAGGGCGAGGGCCCGCACCCCGGTGGGTGCGGGCCCTCGCCCTCGGTCCGTCCGTCGCCGGCTAGCCGGCCGGCTCCTCGTCGTCGTCCAGCTGCGCCTTGATCGGCGGCGGCGCCTTCAGCAGGATCTGCCAGGTGACGTACATCGCCAGCAGCATCGGCGGGATGCCGAGGGCGACCTTCAGCCAGCCGAGCAGGTTGACGTTGTGGGTGAAGTACAGCGGGAACAGGACCACCGGCTTGAGGCCCATGATCACCACCCAGGCCCAGGTCGCCTTGGTGTAGGCGGCGAAGCGGCCCGGGTTCTCCTTGCGCCAGGTGAACATCTCGCCGGTGACCGGGCCGAGCATCACGCCGATCATCGGCCAGCGCACCAGGGCGGAGACCGCCAGGGCGATGCAGTAGGCGACGTTCCACAGCAGGCCGGGCAGGTAGAAGTCCTCGGCGCGGCCGCTCTTCATCGCGATCCAGGCGCCCAGGGCGACGCCGAACACCCCGCTGAAGGCGTGCTGGACGGTCTCCCGCCGGGCCAGCCTGGTCACCACGAACACCGCGCACAGGGCCAGCGCCGCCCAGGCGGCGGAGCTGACCTGGTGGGTGATGTTGTACGTGACGATGAAGACCAGGCCGGGCAGCGTCATGTCGATCATGCCGCGCACGCCGCCGAAGGCCTGCAGGACGGTGTCGGCGGCCTCCTTGGAGGCGGCGGCCTTGCGGGCCGCCTCCTCGGCCTCGCTGAGCACGACGGCCTCGCGGACGGCCGCACCCGCCTCGTCCACGCCGTGCGGCGCGGTCGACGCGTGGTGGGCGGCGGCCAGGTCGAGCTGGGCGGCGGACTCGCCGCCGGGCTGGTTGCTCACGCTCATTCGCTCCCGTGTCCGACCGGACGCAGCTCGTAGCGGGGGTTGAACAGCACGCGGCGCCCGCGTGCGTGACTGATCCGGCCGCTGGCGACCAGCCGGCGGCCCGGCTCTATGCCCGCGATCGAGCGGCGGCCGAGCCAGACCACGTCCAGCGCCTCGGTGCCGTCGAAGAGTTCGGCCTCCAGGGCCGGCACCCCCGCCCGCGGGCGCAGGGTCACCGTGCGCAGCGTGCCCGCCACGGTGACCAGCTCGCGGTCCGAGCACCCGGCGATCGGCGTGCAGCCCGATTCCGCCGCGCTCTCCTGGCGCAGCTCCTCGGCCTGCAGCTCCTCGGCCGAGGAGGTCAGCCGGCTGAGCATGCGGCGGAAACGCCCCTGCGGCTGGTCGCTGCTGTTGTCACCACTCATGTCGGAAGGGTACCGGTTTCCGTGCCCCCGGCGGCAGGCCGTGCGGCCGCCGGGGGAGCCCGTGGTCAGCCCTCGAACCGGTACCCCATGCCCGGTTCGGTGATGAAGTGGCGCGGGTGGGAGGGGTCGCGCTCCAGCTTCCGGCGCAGCTGCGCGAGGTAGACCCGCAGGTAGTTGGTCTCCGTGCGGTAGGCCGGGCCCCACACCTCCTGCAGCAGCTGGGTCTGGCTGACCAGCCGGCCGGCGTTGCGGACCAGCACCTCCAGCAGGTGCCACTCGGTCGGAGTGAGGCGGACGTCGGTGCCGTCCCGGTTGACCTTCTTCGCCGCGAGGTCGACGGTGAAGCTCTCGGTGACCACCAGGGAGTCGTCCTCGCCGGCGACCGGCTCGGCCCGGCGCACCGCGGCGCGCATCCGGGCCAGCAGCTCGTCCATGCCGAACGGCTTGGTGACGTAGTCGTCGGCGCCGGCGTCCAGGGCCTCGACCTTCTCGTCCGAGGCGTGCCGGGCCGACAGCACGATGATCGGCACCCTGGTCCAGCCGCGCAGACCGCGGATCACCTCGACGCCGTCCATGTCGGGCAGGCCGAGGTCGAGCACGACGACGTCCGGATGGCGCGCCGCGGCCAGCTCCAGGGCGCTCGCGCCGTCATGGGCCGCGTCGACCTCGTACTTGCGGGCCTTGAGGTTGATCACCAGCGCGCGGACGATCTGCGGTTCGTCGTCCACGACGAGGACCCGGGTCATGTGCGGGCTCCGCCTTTCGGGGCTGTCGGACTTGGGACTGGGGTACTGGGGTACTGCGCTGCGGAGGTTCCGGGGGGCACCGGAACGCAGGGGCCGCGGGGTGCGGCGCCGGCGGTCACGTGATCAGCCGCGAGAGCGGATCCCGGCCGTCGCCGACCGCCTCCGCCGGATCCGGCGGGCGCTCGGCGGCGGGCAGGCTGACGACCATGGTCAGGCCGCCGCCCGGGGTGTCCTCGGCGGTGACGGTGCCGTCCATCGCCTCGACGAAGCCGCGCGCCACCGCCAGCCCGAGGCCCACCCCGGCGCCGCGCGGCGCGTCCCCGTAGCGCTGGAACGGCGCGAAGATCCGCTCCTTGGCGTCCTCGGGCACGCCAGGGCCGCGGTCGACGATCCGCAGCTCGACCCGGCCCGGCCCGCCCGGCTGCTGCAGGGCGTCGGCCTTGACCAGGACCTTCACACCGTCCGGGCTGTACTTGACGGCGTTCTCGACCAGGTTCGCCAGCGAGCGCTCCAGCAGGCCGCCGTCGGCCCGGATCATCGGCAGCGTCTCGGGCACGTCCAGGCGCACGGCCTCCGGCGGCACCCCGCCGAGCGCGAACGGCACCACCTCGTCCAGGTCGGTCTCCTGGATCAGCGGGGTGACGGTACCGGTCTGCAGCCGGCTCATGTCCAGCAGGTTGTTGATCAGGTGGTCGAGCCGGTCGGCCCCGGCCTCGATGCCGGCCAACAGCTCCGCCTCGTCCTCCGGGTCCCACTCCACGTCGGCCGAACGCAGCGAGCTGACGGAGGCCTTGATGCCGGCCAGCGGGGTGCGCAGATCGTGCGAGACGGCGGCCAGCAGGGCGGTGCGGATCCGGTTGCCCTCCGCCTCCCGGCGCGCGGCGACGGCCTCCCTCGCCAGCCGGCGACGCTCCAGCACCACGGCGGCCTGCGCCGCGAAGGCGCCCAGCAGGCGCCGGTCCGCCCCCGGCAGCACCCGGCCGCGCAGCACCAGTGCCAGGCTGTCCCCGACGGGGACGTCCACGTCGGCCTCCTCCGGCCGCTCCGGCGGCCGCGGGCCCGCGGCCGCCACCGTCGCCCAGGGGGCGAGCGGCTCCGGGCGCTCCAGCAGCGCCGCGCTCTCCTGCCCGAAGGTCTCCCGCACCTGCTCCATCAGGGCGGTCAGCACGCCGTCCCCGTTCGGCGCACCGCGCAGCACCGTCCCGGCCAGGGCGCTGAGCGTCTGTGCCTCCGTCTGGCTGCGGGCCGCCTGGTGGGTGCGCCGGGCCGCCAGGTCCACCACCGAGGCGACCGAGATGCCGACCACCGTGAATATCGCCACCGCCATGATGTTCTGCGGCTCGTTGATCGTGAAGGTGTGCAGCGGCGGCGTGAAGTAGTAGTTCAGCACCGACGAGCCGACCAGTGCCGAGGCGATCGCCGGCAGCAGCCCGCCGACCAGCGCCGCGCACACCGTCAGGGCCAGGAACAGCAGCATGTCGGTGGAGAGGCCCAGCCCGCCGACGGCGTTCAGCACCAGGGCCAGCACCGGCGGGCCGGCGAGCCCGATCAGCCAGCCTGCGATCGTCCGGGACCGCCCCAGGTCGGTGATCCGGCGCACCGGCACCCGGCCGCGCCCGTGCCCGGCGTGCTCGTGGGTGACCATGTGGACGTCGATGTCGCCGGCCTCCCGGGTCACCGTGGTGCCCACGCCCGGCCCGTAGAGGTACTGCCAGGCCGGCCGGCGGCTGGTGCCCAGCACGATCTGGGTCGCGTTCACCCCCCGGGCGAAGTCCAGCAGCCCGCCGGCCGGATCGTCGCCCAGCACCGCGTGGAACGTCCCGCCGAGGCTCTCCACCAGCGCCCGCTGCTCGATCAGCGCCTGCGGAGACCCGGACCCGGAGAGCCCGTCCGAACGTGAGATGTGGACCGCGAGCAGCTCGCCCCCGGAGACCCTCGCCGCGATCCGGGCCGCGCGGCGGATCAGCGTCGCACCCTCCGGACCGCCGGTCAGGCCGACCACGATCCGCTCCCGCGCCTGCCAGGTCCCCTCGATGCCCTGCTCGGCCCGGTACTTCTGCAGGTACTCGTCCACCCGGTCGGCCGTCCACAGCAGCGCCAGTTCGCGCAGCGCGGTCAGGTTCCCGGGGCGGAAGTAGTTCGCCAGGGCGGCGTCGATCTTCTCCGGCGCGTACACGTTGCCGTGCGCCAGCCTGCGCCGCAGCGCCTGCGGGGACATGTCGACCAGCTCGATCTGGTCGGCCCGGCGGACCACCTCGTCCGGCACGGTCTCCCGCTGGCGCACCCCGGTGATGCCCTCGACGGCGTCGCCCAGCGACTCCAGGTGCTGGATGTTGACGGTGGAGATCACGTCGATGCCGGCCGCCAGCAGCTCCTCCACGTCCTGCCAGCGCTTCGCGTGGCGGCAGCCGGGGACGTTGGTGTGCGGCAGCTCGTCCACCAGCGCCACCTGCGGACGGCGGGCCAGCACGGCGTCCACGTCCATCTCCGTGAACACGGCCCCGCGGTGCGCCACCTGCCGCCGCGGCACGACCTCCAGCCCGTCCACGAGCTCCGCGGTCCGCAGCCTGCCGTGGTCCTCCACGAAGGCGACCACGACGTCCGTGCCACGCTGCCGGCGCCGGTGCGCCTCGGCGAGCATGGCGTACGTCTTGCCGACCCCGGGGGCAGCCCCGAGGTAGATGCGCAGCCTGCCTCGTCCCATGAGCACCATTCTTGATCCGGACCTGCCCGGCAGCCACCCCCGGACACCTGTTCCCCTCCCTGCGAGACTACGGCGTGAGCGGCGGATTTCCGCTGATCCGTGCACTGATCACGCGGTTTTAGCGGCATATTGACGGCGCCCGGCCCCTCGCCGGGGAGCGGGCGCAGGTGCCCGGGAAACCGTCCGGGAAACGCGAAGAACCCCCGCCGGATATCCCGGCGGGGGTTCTTCGTGAATGATTGTTCGGCGGCGTCCTACTCTCCCACAGGGTCCCCCCTGCAGTACCATCG
>NZ_JBFAZB010000019.1:131331-132470 GCF_040681575.1 Kitasatospora sp. NPDC051702 | reverse complement strand
GTTACATTCCGAACCCGGAAGCTAAGCCTCACAGCGCCGATGGTACTGCAGGGGGGACCCTGTGGGAGAGTAGGACGCCGCCGAACAATCATTCAAGGCCGCGGCCCCAGCGATTCGCTGGGGCCGCGGCCTTTTTGTGTTTTGCGAACGTGCAGGAGGCCGGCAGGCCGGGACCTTCGCCCAGGCGCGGAGTGTTCCGGGATGCCGGACAATGGAGATGGTGCCCGGCCAGGAGGCCGGCGCCGAAACCGCGTGACGGCAGCGGAGTTGCTCGGTCCGCGGTGGAGCTGAAGCAGCAGAAGGAGTCACCACGATGTCGAACCCCCAGGACCGTCCCGAGCGTCGATCGGACGACGGCCGCGGCCACGAGCCCCGGTCGCGTGGGGGCTGGTCCAACGACCGTGGCGGCTCCCGTCGGGACGACCGTCCGTCCGGCGGTTACCGTCGTGACGACCGTGACGACCGTCCGCGTCGTGACGACCGCCCGTCCGGCGGCTTCAACCGCGATGACCGTGGTGGCGACCGCGGAGGTTACCGCGGTGGCGACCGTCCGTCCGGTGGCGGCTACAACCGCGACCGCGGCGACCGCCCCTCGGGTGGCTTCAACCGTGACGACCGTGGTGGCGACCGCGGCGGTTACCGCGGTGGCGACCGTCCGTCCGGTGGCGGCTACAACCGCGACCGCGGCGACCGTCCGTCCGGCGGCTTCAACCGCGATGACCGTGGTGGCGACCGTGGTGGCTTCCGCCGTGACGACCGCCCGTCCGGTGGTTTCAACCGTGACGACCGTGGTGGCGACCGTGGCGGCTTCCGCCGTGACGACCGCCCCTCGGGTGGCTTCAACCGCGATGACCGTGGTGGCGACCGCGGCGGTTACCGCGGTGGCGACCGTCCGTCCGGTGGTGGCGGCTACCGTGGTGGCGACCGCCCGTCCGGTGGCGGTTTCCGCCGTGACGACCGCCCCTCCGGCGGTGGCTTCCGCCGTGACGACCGTCCGAGCGGGTTCCGTCGTGACGACCGTGACGACCGTCCGCGTCGTGATGACCGCCCCTCGGGTGGCTTCAACCGTGACGACCGTGGTGGCGACCGCGGTGGCTTCCGCCGTGACGACCGCCCGTCCGGTGGTTTCAACCGTGATG